>DASXGS010000102.1:0-6277 GCA_036488975.1 Rhizomicrobium sp.
TCAAATTGATGCGCGGCCGCTACGGCCCGTACGTTGCCGACGGCACGACCAACGCCACGATCCCGAACGGCTCCGACCCGCTCTCGGTCACCCTTGATCAGGCGCTGGCGCTGATCGCCGACCGCGAGGCCAAAGGCGGTGGCAAGAAGAAAAAGAAGGTAAAGGCGGCCCCCAGGGAGAAGCCCACGTCAAAACCCAAAGCCAGGGCGAAGCCCAAAAAGGCCAAGCCCAACGCCGAAATGGAAGAAGTAGAAAACTGATTTGAAGAAGAAGCAGACCTCAAAAGAAAAACCACAACTCGACAAGGCGCGCGTTCTCGAGGCGCTGGCTGAAAATCCCCAACAAACCAAACGCGATCTCGCCCGCGCGCTGCACGTCGGTGGCAACGGGCGCATCGCGCTCAAACGCATCCTGAAGGAGCTGGAATCCGAAGGCGCCATCGCACGCGGACGTAAGCGCTCTTACGAGCGGCCGGGCGCGTTGCCCGAAGTCAGCGTTCTGGAGATCACCGGGCAAGACCCGGACGGCGAACTGCTGGCGCGCCCGCAGCGCTGGGAGCACGACGAAGCGCCGCCGCAGATCATCGTCGTGCCAGGCCGCGAAGATGAAGCGCATGGCCCGGCGCTGGGCTCAGGCGAGCGCGTGCTGGCGCGGCTCACGCAAACCCGCGAGGGCTACGAAGCGCGCATCATCAAGCGGCTCGGCGCCAGCGTGCACAAGGTGCTCGGCGTGTTTCACCAAAGCGAGCGCGGCGGCCGCGTCGCTCCCATCGACCGCAAGAGCAAATACGAATTCGTGGTGGAGAGCCGCGACCGCGCGGGGGCGCAAGCCAACGAACTGGTGCTGTGCGAACCGCTCTCCGGCCGCGCCTCGGGACTGCCCCGCGCGCGTGTGATCGAACGGCTCGGTTCGATGAATGAGCCCAAGGCCGTCAGCCTCATCGCCATTCACGCGCACGGCATTCCGACCGAATTTCCAAAGGAAGTTTTGAACGAAGCCGAACGCGCAGGGCCTGTTGAGACGCCCGGCCGCACCGATTTGCGCAAAATTCCGCTCGTCACCATCGATCCGGAGGATGCGCGCGATCACGACGACGCGGTCTGGGCCGCTCCCGACGACGATCCGAAGAACAAGGACGGGCACATCGTCATCGTCGCCATCGCCGACGTGGCCCACTACGTCACGCCCGGCTCGGCGCTCGATCGCGAGGCATTCAAGCGCGGCAACTCCGCCTATTTTCCGGATCGCGTGGTGCCGATGCTGCCGGAGAAGCTCTCCGCCGATCTCTGCTCACTGATGGACGAAGTGGATCGCCCGTGTCTCGCCGCGCGCATGGTGTTCGACCGCGACGGCAACAAGAAAAGCCACCAATTCATCCGCGGCATCATGCGCTCCGTCGCAACGCTGACCTACCAACAGGCACAGCAGATTTTCGATTCGCTGCCTTCCCCTGAAAGGGGGAGGTCGAGCCGCGCAAGCGGCTCGGGTGGGGGTCAGTCTCGCGCATCCCAGAATGATCCCCCCCCGGATCGGCTGCGCCGATCCGACCCTCCCTTTTCAAGGGAGGGAAATTTGCGCGACACGCTCGCCGATTTGTGGAACGCCTATCAGGCGCTGGCGAAGGCACGCGAGCGGCGCGATCCGCTAAGCCTCGATCTGCCGGAGCGGCGCATCGTGATCGGCGACGACGGCAAGGTGAAGTCCATCGCCTTCCGCGAGCGGCTGGAATCTATGCGCCTGATCGAAGAGATGATGATCATGGCCAACGTCGCCGCTGCCGAAACTTTGGAGAAGGCGCGCACGCCCCTCATCTACCGCATCCACGAACAGCCCTCGAAAGAAAAGCTCTACGCCTTCTCAGACTACCTGCGTACCCTCGGCATGAGCTTTGCCAAAGGTCAGGTGGTGAAGCCCGCCGCATTCAACCGCATCCTCGCGCAGGCGAAGGGCGGACCTAACGAAGCACCGATGAACGACGTGGTGCTGCGCACGCAGGCGCAGGCCGTGTATGCGCCCGAGAATGTGGGTCATTTCGGTCTCAATCTGCAGCGCTACGCGCACTTCACCTCACCCATCCGGCGCTATGCCGATCTTGTCGTCCATCGCGCGCTCATCCGTGCGCTGAAATTGGGCGATGGCGGCCTGAGCGATGCACAAGCCGCGAAGCTGGGGGAAGTCTCGGACCACATCTCCATGACCGAGCGCCGCGCCATGGCGGCGGAGCGCGATTCCAACGACCGCTATGTCGCTGCCTTTATGGAGGACCGCGTCGGCGCGACGTTCGAGGCGCGCGTCACCGGCGTCACCCGCTTCGGACTGTTCGTGCGGCTGCCGGAAAGCGGGGCGGAGGGACTCATCCCCGCACGCACGCTCGGCTTTGAATATTTTCGTCATGACGAACGCCAACACGCGCTGATCGGCGACCGCAGCGGAACGACATACAGATTGGGCGACAAGCTCGCCGTGCGCCTGATGGAAGCCGCGCCCTTGACCGGCGGCCTGCGCTTCGAGCTTGCGGAAGCGACCGCACCGCCCCGCCGCTCAGCACCTGCAAAGCCAAAAGTGGAATCTCGCCGCAGCCGCCGCCGCTGAGAGCCAGTCCGGGTGCCAAAGAACAACGCGCGAACACGGGAACTGCGCGGCGAAAGAGCCGCGTCGTGCGTTAACGGCGCGGCCCCACGGAGCATCGTCCATGACTCTGCTGATCATCATCATTGTGCTCGTGTTGCTGTTCGGCGGCGGCGGCGGATACTACGCCCACCGCAGCTACGGCCCCACCGGTTGCGGCAGCGTCATCGTTGCGATCCTCGTGATCCTGCTGCTGCTCTATTTCCTGGGCGCCCTTCACCCTCGTTATTAGCCGCCGCAGGGCCGCCTCACAGCCGCAAGCCGCGCTTAACCTGCAGCCGGTACAATGCCCGCGTACAGATCGGGGACGCGCGTGCCCGCGCCAGAACTGGCCCGCACGGAGGAACTTGAACAGCACGAGAGCGATGCGCTGCTCGCGCGCTATCGCGCGATGGCCGAGGAGGCCTCCGACATTATCGTGTTGCACGAGGAGGGCCGCATCGTGTGTGCCACGGGCGCGCTCTGGCGCCTGCTGAAGCGCACCCCCGTGGAGTTCGAGAATGGCGGGTATCTCGCATTGGTTCATCCCGACGACCTGCCGACCGCGCGAACCCTGCTCGGCACGCCGCCGCCGGGCGAAATCCGGCGCGCCACCTATCGCGTGCAACACGCTGACGGCCACTACGTGTGGTTCGAGGTCGCCACGCGCGGCGTTTACGACGAGGCTACCGGCGAATTCCTGCGTGAGATCAGCGTGGGCCGCGAGATCGGTGAGCGCAAGGCACACGAACTTGCCCTGAAGGCAGCGCAAGAGCGTGCCGAAACGGCAAACCGCGCCAAGTCCGCTTTTCTCGCCAACATGAGCCACGAGTTGCGCACACCGCTAAACGCCGTCCTCGGTTTTGCAGATCTCCTGCGCAGCGAAGCGTTCGGCCCGCTCGGCAACCCGCGCTACGGCGAATACGCAGCCTCGATCGGCGAAGCGGGCGCGCTGCTGCTGTCCATGGTCGGCAACATTCTCGACGTCGCAAAGCTTGAATCCGGCCGCTTCGAACTTGAGCGCACGCGTGTGGATGTGGGCGCGTTGGCCGCCGATTGTGTGGGGATGCACAAAATGGCCGCGGAACGTGGCGGCGTGTCACTCGACTGGCAAGGCGAACCGGCGTTCGCTCGCGTGGATGCCGAAGCAGTGAAAAAGATTCTGCTCAATCTTCTCTCGAACGCGCTGAAATTCACACCCGCAGGCGGCGCTGTTCACGCCGAAGTCCAGCAGGAAGGCAGCGACACGGTGCTGCGTGTGCGCGATTCCGGCTGCGGTATGAGCCAAGAACAGATCGCGCGCGTCTCGCAGCCCTTTGCGGAGCTGTGCTCGCAGGCGGCACTCGCTCGACGCTCGGCTGGCGCGGGCCTCGGCCTTCCGCTCGCCCGCGCTCTCGCCGAAGAGCATGGGGGATCGCTGGAGATCGAAAGCGCGGCGGCCAAAGGCACGATGGTGACCGTCCGGTTGCCCGCCTGACGGTATCCTCCGCGCGCATTCGGCCAATCGACGATTCTCGCGAATATATGGCATGTTTGCCGTTGTTCGGGGGAGAGTCTGACGGCTCATTCGGAGAATTACTACCGCGCCAGTCTTGGTCCGGCGCCTGCGCATCCGTCGCTGGCGGAGGACATCCGCGCCGATGTGTGCGTTGTCGGGGGTGGCTTCACCGGGTTGTCGGCCGCGCTGCATGTGGCGCAGACCGGCGCGCGCGTTGTGCTGCTCGAAGCGGAAACCATCGGCTTCGGCGCCTCGGGACGAAATGGCGGCCAGATCCACACCGGCTTTCGCCAGACGCAGGCGCAACTGGAGCGCTGGTTGGGCAAAATCCATGCGCGCGATCTTTGGGTGCTGGCCGAAGAATCGAAAACGCTCCTTCACGATTTGGTCGCGCAACACCACATCGATTGCGCGCTGAAGAGCGGGCTTGTGATCGCGGCGCACGATCGCGCGGCAGGACGTGAAACCGCGGAAGAAACCGAGTATCTCCGCGCGCACTATGGCTACACGGCTGCCCGGATGATGGATGCGGGTGAAACCGCGCGCCAGGTGGGTACCGGGGTTTACTCAGCGGGCAGGTTTGATCCCGGCGGCGGCCATCTTCAGCCCCTCGCTTTTGCGCGGGGTATCGCGAGTGCGGCAGAGCAGGCCGGCGCGCGTCTGTATGAGTTTACCTGCGCGCGATCGCTGGACTCATCGGGCAGCAAAATGCGCGTGAAGTGCGACAGCGCGTCGGTGGAAGCCGAACATGTGATCCTCGCCACCGATGCGTTCAGCGCCTCGCTGGCGCCGCAGCTCGCGCCTTATATCGCACACGTCGAGAGCTTCATGACGGCCACCGAGCCATTGCCCGACGAACTCTACGAAAGCGTTCTGCCGTGCGATGCGGCCGTGGCCGACACGCGCCACGTGCTCGACTACTACCGCAAGAGTCCGGACCGGCGCATGCTGTTTGCCGGCCGTGAAACCTACTGGCGCGCGCCGCGCGATATCGCGGCCATCGTGCGGCCGCGCATGACGCATGTGTATCCCGCGCTGAAATCTGTGCGCACTGAATACGCATGGAGCGGCACGGTCGGCATCACCCGCACCCGCATGCCGCATCTTGGGCGTTTGAGCGAACGCATCCTGTTCGCGCATGGCTATTCCGGACAAGGCGTGGCGCTCGCAAATCTCGGCGGAAAATTGCTCGCCGAAGCCGCGCTCGGCCATCCGGAACGGTTCGAGATGCTCGCACGCGTTCCTGCCAAACGCTTTCCCGGCGGAGCGGCCTTGCGCAAGCCTCTCGTCACCGCCGGGCTGCTCTGGTTCAAGCTCGCCGATCGCTTTTGAGCGCGTTTTTTTTAGTCGCGGCGTGGATTAAAGCGGCTTCGAGATGCGTCCCTTTCTCTGGCCCATGGAGGAGATGGCCCGAATGAAGCGGCTATTGTCGGCCTGGGCTGTCATTCTTGCCCTTTCCGCCGCCGCTTTCGCAGCGCCGGGCGATGAGATCTACACGCGGCCGGGGCGGCTCGTTGAGGCTGGCGACGGCGCGCGGCTGAATATGTATTGCATCGGCCATGGCTCGCCAGCCGTCGTGTTCGACTCCGGCTTCGAGGATTGGGCACCGGCATGGGCGGCGGTGCAGCCGGATATCGCACAATTCACCCGTGCCTGCAGCTACGATCGCGCTGGCGCCGGCTTCAGCACGCCGGGCCCGAGGCCGCGTACGAATGTGCGCATCGCCGACGAGCTGCACACGGCATTGCGCAATGCCGGAATTCACAAACCGTACATCCTCGTAGCCAGCGCCTTCGGTAGCTACAACGTTCGGGCCTTCGCCGACCGCTATCCTTCCGATGTCGCGGGATTGGTGCTGGTCGACGCCGACGCCACAGATCTGGAACCTGAAGCGTTGCAAAAATCGGATCGCAGGGGCAGGCCCGGCGGCGTGGCTTATCTGCGGGAATGCCGCGATGCGATCGCGGCCGGCAAGCCATTGCCGATGGATTCACCGCGCCCCGGCAAGCCCAAGCGCAATTGCTCGCAGCAATTCTATCGCGGGCTGCCCAGCGACGACTGGTCGCCCGGGCTGAACGCCAAGCTGATGCAGATCGCCCGCAGCAACACCGCCATGTACGACGCCGACATCTCGGAGATGGAGCAGATGCGTTGGGACGAGGACTACCTCGC
>DASXGS010000199.1:0-3084 GCA_036488975.1 Rhizomicrobium sp.
TCGGCGGCCTGCGCCGCGGCGCTGCCGTTGCTGAGGCTCACGAAGCCCAGCGTATTCTCATCGGTGTGCAGCTTGATGCGGGTTGCCTGATACTCATTCCACACGTCCACGGAATTCCCCTTCGTGAACGTCATTTGCTGCCCGATATTGCTGTTCTTGATGTTGCCGATCGCCATGGCGACCGAAACGATCGCCACGGTCACCGCCACATACGCGTTCAGCCGCGCGTGCTCGGCCTTGAGCTCGAGTTCCATAGTTCTGTCCTTAAGAAGAAGGCCTCAGCGACCTCGCTGGCGACCCCAACGAGAAGCGGGTTTTTCTGCCCAGCGCAAGCCTTTTCGGCGTCGCGCCGGCATGTACGCTTGACCCGGCCGCACGATTGTTTCACATGGCCGCAAGCACCTCGAAGGGGCCATCCATGTCGCTGCTGTTCGAATCCTCGCTATACGCCTTCGCCTTCTACACCGCACTGAATGCGCTGATTATGCTGATTCTGGGTGTGCTGGTCACCCGCGCGCGCGTCGTCACGCAAACGGACATTGGCGACGCTGGCAAGCCGGAAATGGCGGGCCCGCTCCGCGCCCACTCCAATAACACCGAGTGGGTGCCCATGGCGCTGCTGATGATGTGGACACTGTCGATCTCCGTGTTCGGGGCGTCCATCTGGGTGATCCACGGAATGGGCGTGACTCTCACCATCGGGCGCATCCTTCACGCCATCGGGCTTTCGCGCTCCACCGGCCCCTCGGTCCTCCGTTTTGTCGGCATGATCCTCACCTGGATTGCCTACGTCATCGGGATCGTTGCGCTATTCTGGCTCGTTTTCACCTCTGGAGCCGCCGCGTCCGCCTCGTGACCAGACCCGATTCGCAGAATGTTCTCGATCACCTGATCACGGCCGCGCGCCGCGCCGGCGCCGATGCCGCCGATGCGCTCATCGTTGAGAGCGTATCTGCCAGCGTGTCCTACAGGTTGGGCAAGCTGGAAGATATCGAACGCGCAGAATCCTCTGATCTCGGTCTCCGCGTGTTCGTGGGGCAGCGGGTCGCTTTTGTCTCATCGACCGACCTTTCGCCGCGTGGGCTTGCGGAGCTGCCCGAGCGGGCAGTCGGAATGGCCCGGCTTGCGCCGGAGGACCGCTATGCTTGTCTCGCTCCGCCCAATCTGCTGGCGCGTTCCTTCCCGGAACTCGAAATAGAAGACAACGACGAACCTTCCGCTGAAGTGCTGGTCGAGCGCGCCCGTGATGTTGAAGGCGCGGCCATGGCGGTGCCTGGCATCACGAATTCCGAAGGAGGCGGTGCCAGTTTTGGGCGTACCGCCATCGCGCTTGCGACAACCGAAGGCTTCTTCGGCCGCTACGGTGCCACGAGCCATAGCATAGGCGTGGCTGTGCTCGCCGGTGAAGGCACCGCGATGGAGCGCGACTACGAATCCGCCAGTGCCCGCCGCAATCCGGACCTCGAACCGGCGGAGATGGTAGGCCGAAGCGCCGGCGAACGCACGGTCGCGCGGCTCAACCCACGCAGGGTGAAATCGCAAGCCGTGCCGGTGGTGTACGAACCGCGCGTTGCTTCGGGGCTGCTTGGACATTTTGCCGGCGCGATTTCCGGCGCCAGCGTTGCCCGCGGCGTAACTTTTCTGAAGGACCATATGGGTGAACAGGTGTTCGCCGCTGGTGTGACGATTGTAGACGATCCGCATCGGCCGCGCGGACTCCGCTCGAAGCCTTTCGACGGCGAAGGGGTGCGAAACAAGCGTATGGAATTGGTGAAAAATGGCGTGCTTCAAACTTGGCTGCTGGATTGTGCCAGCGCCAGGCAACTGGGCCTCGCCACAACCGGCCACGCCGCGCGGGGCACCGGTGGGCCCCCCTCCCCCTCCGCGACAAACCTTTACATGGAGCCGGGCCAGTGTTCGCCCGCCGAGCTCCTCTCCGATATTCGCGAAGGCCTTTTCGTCACGGAATTGATCGGCATGGGCGTGAACGGTGTCACCGGAGATTACAGTCGTGGTGCCGCCGGCTTCTGGATAGAGAACGGCGCAATCGCGTATCCGGTCTCGGGTGTCACCATCGCCGGCAATCTCAAAGACATGTATCGCAACGTCACGCCGGCGAATGATCTCGAGTTCCGCTACGGCATGAACGCGCCGACCTTGCGCGTTGAAGGCCTGACAGTTGCCGGCGCCTGAAGCGGACCTGGCACTCATCGAAGAGGCGGTTCGCGATGCAGGCGTCATCGCGCGCAAATTCTATCGCGGCTCCTACCGAAAATGGGACAAGGGCAAAGGCCAGCCGGTCACCGAATGCGATCTGGCCATCGACGAGTTTCTCTCTCAACGCTTGCGTGCGGAGCGGCCCGATTACGGTTGGTTGTCGGAGGAAACGGAAGACGATCCAAGTCGGCTTCAGGCGGAGACCGTTTTCGTCGTGGACCCGATCGACGGTACCGTAGCGCTGCTCAAGGGGCGTCCTCATTTCACCATCTGTGCCGCAACCGTCCGTCACGGCCGGCCGATGGCAGGCGCCGTCTACAATCCCATCACTGGCGAATGCTTTACCGCACTGATCGATGAGGGGGCGAAGCTGAATGGTAAGCCCATCCATGTGAGTACGCGCACCGAGCTCGAAGGCTGTCGGATGCTGGGGCCGACGACCACCTTCCAGCATCCAGCTGCAGCCATTGCGCCGGAGCACCGGTGGCCGCCGATGCATCTCGAGAACCGCAACTCCGTGGCGTATCGCTTGGCGCTGGTGGCGTGTGGTGGTTTCGATGCAACCGTGGCGCTTTCCGCCAAACACGACTGGGACCTTGCCGCCGGCGACCTGATCGTGCACGAAGCAGGCGGCCGCATCGGCACCCACACGGGTGCGGTGCTGCATTACAATGGCAGCCTGCCGGTTCAACCCTCCGTCATGGCCGCCGGACCTGCCCTCTTTGCGCAACTCATCACGCAGGTCCACAACATCAAATTGCCGGTGCGTTAGAATGGCAGAACCGAAACAGAAACAGCTGCTCCACCTGGTATTCGGGGGCGAACTCACCGCACCGGACCGCACGGAGTTCAAGGACCTTTCGAAAG
>DASXGS010000203.1:0-2196 GCA_036488975.1 Rhizomicrobium sp.
GCCGGTATGGAGCCAAGATCTCGGCGACCTGCAAACCGCCGGCACGATCGGCGGGCTCACGGTATCCGGCAACAACATCTATCTGTCCGGCACCACCGCGAATGCGGCGCTCAATGCGGGCGGCAGCGCAACGATTGCCAACGCCAGTTCGGGCGGCCTCGACGCCTTCGTGTTTGCGCTCGCGGATAACGGAACCTCCGCGGTTGCCGATCACGTGAGCTATGTCGGCACCTCCGGCGCCGACAGGGCCGGCGCGCTGACCGTAGGATCGGACGGCACAGTTTATCTCGCCGGCACTACAACCGGTACCTTCGCGGGGCAGACACGCAATACCGTCGGCACCAACAACATGTTCGTCACCGCGGTTGCTTCCAATGGCGCCATCGCTTGGACGCGGCAGTACAGCGGCGCCGACGGGCAATCGACCGGCGTGGCCGTCGCCATCGATCCGCAAGGATCGAGCGTGCTCGACAAGCTCGGCCTACCGCGCGGCACCGTCAGTCTCAACCAGTCCCTCGATCTGGCAGCGAACAGCACCTTGCGGACAGGCGATTCCTTCAACATCCAAATTCAGGGCGCGGGTGCGCGCACCGCGAAGATCACAATCGAAAGCGGCGAAACCTTCACCACCCTTGCAAACAAGATCAACGCGGAGCTGCTTGGTGCCGGCAAGGCAACCGCGTCGTACGCCCACGGCGGCAAAACACTGCAGATCAAGCTCAATCCCGGCGTGACGGCGGCGCTGGTGCCAGGCCCCACAGACTTCGACGCGCTCGCGCGCCTCGGCATTGCGGCCGGCACCCTCACATCCGCAGCGAAAGGCGCAAGCTCTTCCTCCAGCACAAATTCCAACACATCCGGCCCTCAGGTGTTTGGGCTGGGCTTCACCGGCAAGATGGACATCTCGACATCGACCGGGGCAGGTGCGGCGCGCGCGCAATTGCTGAACGTGCTCTCCAACATCCGCAACGCCTATCGCACAAGCAACGCGCCGCCTGCTTCCACGAACACGCCTGCGCAACCGAGCGGGCCCGCGCCCGCTTACCTCACCAATCAGGTGGCGAATTACACGCTGGCGCTGAACATGCTGACCGGCGGCAGTTCCAGCACGACGGCGTAAATCATACGCCATCAGGTATTCCGGACGATGACGTCCGCAAGAGGCCGTCTTGGTGACGGCAGCGCTTCGCGCTCCGCATAGCCCATCCGGAACACGAACGTCGGTTCCCAGCCGGGCAGGTTCGCGAGTTTTCCGAGCGCCGGGCCGAACATATCCTTTCGGCCAAGCATCGCATTGCGATCCATCATCTCAACAGGTTGGTTCATCGGCTGGGCCGCAAGGCCGGCGGTTGTTGCGGAGAGGTGCAAATATTGCCACAGCTGTCCGGCTGCGATTGCGGCGGCCATATCGAGCCGATCCCGCACCAGGATCATGCCGAACACAGGCGCTGTCGCGACCTGCCTGTCGCGAGTCGCCGAAAGCCAGTATTGGTCGGCCGATTTTGCATTCTGATCGGGCAGCAGTTTCGCCGCGACCTGCATGAGCGGTGAAAGGCCGGCCGTGTCAGTCGTGACCCCGTCGTGATGCGCCTCGATTTCGCGGCGTCCGGTGCGAAACCACCTGGCACTGTCCGCGGACATCTGCGGATCGGCAATAATCGCTTCTGTTGCTCCGATAATGATATCGCGCAAGCGCGCCAGATCGTCACTCCTCGTCACGAAATGGATTCGTGCTTTGCCGTGTGAACCGCCGTTCCACGTTCGCAAGAACTCACCGGGCATTTTTTTGTCGGGCAGATAGGGACCGCGATTGGTGTGGCGATGCCCGATGGCAGCAGCCAATTCGGTGGGGTTTGGAATGCCGGGCGTGACCACATCATCGTCCGGAACGTTCTTGGGCCGCAGCGACACGCGGGCAACTTCAATCGGGCGGTTCGGGGGGGAGAGGACAAGACTTCCGGCTGAAATCTCCGCATTGCTGGCGTAACCCAGCGCGTACGCCGCCGTCTGCAGATTGGCCAACGCGCATCCAATTCCCAAATGCATCTCGCGGCGAAACGGGTCGAATGTGCCGAGATTGCGCGATCGGTCGGCATAAACCGTAACCGAATCGCCGTGCGGTTCGAATAGCCACGGCTGCGTGTCGTGCGGATTGGCCGCAAGAATGGCCGCATGCAGCGGCCGCACAATTCCCTC
>DASXGS010000085.1:0-8182 GCA_036488975.1 Rhizomicrobium sp.
AACGAGATGCGCGCCACGCCCGTGGTCGGCCCTTCGCTGATCGAGAAGATGAGATCGACCCGGTTCTGCGGCCGCTGAATGATCTGTGGGTCGACCGTTGCGGCAAATTTGCCGTTGCGCCGATAGAGCTCAATGAGGCGCTGCACGTCGGACTGCACCTTCGCCCGGGTAAACACCATGCGCGGCTTCAGCTGAACTTCCTTGTTGAGGTCCTTTTCCGAGACCTTGCTGTAGCCCTCGAACACCACGCGATTGATAATCGGATTTTCAACGACGTTGATGGTGAGAACCGATCCGTCCCAGTTGATCTTCACGTCCGCGAAAAGGCCGGTTGCAAAGAGTGATTTCAGGGAGCGGTCCACCGACTGCTCATCATAGGGGTCGCCGGGCCGGATGGAGATGTAGGAAAGCACGGTTGCTGGCTCGATGCGCTGCGTACCGCGTACGCGAATATCGCGAACCGCGGGACCTGGCGCTTTCGTTTCAGCGGTGCCGGCACTCTGCGACGGCGGCGCCGGATTCAGCTGCTGCGCTAACGCCTGCGGCGCGGACGACAGCATTGCGGCAGAAGCAATCGCCGCAGCCGCGCGTCCGTATCGGGCGAAAGGGAAAATCAGACTCATCCGCTCGTCTTAGGCTCGGACGCGCCAGAGCGGCGCGCGCGAATCGGTTTTCAGAACAGACTCGGCCGCACAAGGTCATTCCAGGTGGCAAGGACAAATAAGCCCAGCACCAGTGCCAACCCCAGCCGAAATCCCACCTCTTGAGCCCGCGCTCCCAATGGCCGGCCCAGAACTGCTTCGCATCCATAGTACAGAAGATGCCCCCCGTCGAGAATGGGAATCGGAAAAAGATTGATGAGTCCGATGCTTACAGAAATGAGAGCTGCCAGCCCGACGAGGTTCAGGAAGCCTTCCGAGGCGGCCTTTTGAGAAATGCGGGCAATGCCGACGGGTCCACTCAGCTGATGCGTATCGGACCGGCCGCTGACGATTCGCCACACATAGGTGAGCGTCGTGTCCACGATCTGCCAGGTTTGCACCCCGGCCGCACCGACCGACTCGAGTGGGCCCAGCCGGACCATTGTGATTGAGTTCGGGTCGGCTGCAGGCGACACGCCAATTCCGAATAGCTTCGTATTGCTGCCGTAAATGTCCTGGATCGTGATCCAGCGTGGGGTCCCATAAAGAATTGCGGAGCCATTTTTTCGCTTCACGCTAAACGCGAGTGTCTTACCATGGCTCGCCTGCACTGACTTCTGCAGCTGTTCGAAGTTCCGGATCGGCTGACCATTCACCGCAGAAATCAGATCGTTCGGCTTGAGCCCGGCAACCGCCGCCGGGCTGCCCGGAGTCACTGTTCCGACACGCGGCGCGATGCCGTGACTCGAAAGTTGCGGCCGCCCGACAGTCATGAAGAGGGCAGCGAAGATGACGATGGCGAGAATGAAATTCGCAACAGGCCCCGCAAGCACCACCAGCGCCCGCTGGTAGAGTGGCCTGAAAGGCAACGCGTGCTCCCTTTCCTCGGAGCCCATGGTTTCCATCTGGGCGTGATCGGGGGTGCTGGCAGCGTCAGCGTCGCCGAGGAATTTCACGTAACCGCCAAGCGGCACCCAAGAAATCTTCCACAGCGTGCCCTTGCGATCATGCCACTTCACGATTGCCGGACCGAACCCAATCGAGAATGTTTCTACGGCAACTCCGCAGCAGCGCCCGACGGCGAAGTGGCCTAGTTCGTGGAAGAACACTACCACAGTGATAACGAATAGGAATGCCGGCAATCCTAGCGGCACCCATCCGATCAAGCCTTGCACTGTTCCCAGCATGTGAACTCCCAATACGCGGGCTTAAGCGGCGCGCCGCAGGATCGCCGCACCTGCAATCTCCCGCGCCTGACCGTCTATGGCAAGCACGTCGTCCAGGTCGGCGCCCGGTGGAGTAGCCCAAAGGCGCTCCAGCGCATCCTCCACCACGCCGCAGATGTCCATGAAACCGACCTGGCCATCGAGGAAAGCGCGCACGGCGACTTCGTTCGCCGCGTTGAGAATTGTCGGCGCGGCCCCGCCTGCTCGCAAAGCACCTTCCGCAAGCGCTAGGCACGGGAACCGCTCACGGTCGACCGCTTCGAAGCTGAGACCGCCGACAGCGGCGAGATCAAGGCGGTTCGACGGCGAGCCAATTCGCTTCGGCCACCCCAGCGCCACCGCGATCGGTGTGCGCATGTCCGGCGCCGAGAGATGGGCGAGCATCGAGCCGTCGGCATAGGACACGAGGCAATGCACAACCGATTGCGGATGCACGATGGCATCGAGGCGGTCGGGCGCCAAGCCGAACAGGTGGTGCGCCTCAATGAGCTCGAGACCCTTGTTCATTAGCGTGGCGCTGTCCACGGAGATCTTGGCACCCATGGACCAGTTTGGGTGCGCGACCGCCTGCTGGGGCGTGGCACTCGCCATGCGCTCGCGCGGCCAGGTGCGGAACGGACCGCCTGAGGCTGTGAGGGTCACGCGTTCGATCGCATGAGTCTGGGCAAAGTCCAGCACCTGAAACGCAGCATTGTGCTCAGAATCAACTGGGATGATGACCGCACGCGAGGCCTGCATGGCTTCGCGAAACACGTGACCGGCCGCCACCACACATTCCTTATTGGCGAGCGCGATGAGTCCACCGCGCCTTACGGCGGCGAGCGCCGGCGAAAGCCCGGCCGCCCCGACAATGCCGACCATGGTAACGTCGGCGGGTTGCGATGCCGCCTCTGACAGCGCATCCGCGCCGGCCGCCGCTTCGATGTCGGTGCCGGCCAGCAGTTCGCGCAACTCCGGATAACGCGAAGCGTCGCCAATGACAGCGCGCGCCGGACGGAAGCGTCTGGCCTGCTCCGCCAACTTTTGCACATTGCTCTGCGCCGTGATCGCCTCGATGGGAAAGGCGCGCTGGTCGAATTCCTCCCGGGCATGCTCGATCACGCTGAGCGTGCTGAGGCCTATGGAACCGGTGCTGCCAAGTAACGTCACCCGCCGCCACAAGACATGCCTGAGATCGGAAAGGTTCAAGGCGCCAGCCCTCGCAGTGGGTCGAGCCCAAGCACCAGCACAATGAAGGTGGCGACGGGCGCGGCAAACAGAACGGAATCGATGCGGTCGAGCACGCCACCATGCCCGGGTATTAGATTGCCGCTGTCCTTCTTGCCCACGCGGCGTTTGGCGAGGGACTCGAACAGGTCGCCGAACTGCCCCGCGATTGACAACACAAGACCGAACAGCGCGGCTGCTACGACCGAGGTGTGAAGTAGCAGCGCGAGAAGGCCCGCGATCAAGGCGGCGCAGACCGCGCCCCCCATCGAGCCGGCCCAGGTTTTATTCGGGGAGAGAACGGGAGCAAGCCTCGGACCGCCGATCATATTGCCGCTGATCAGCGCACCGGTGTCCGTGGCCCAAACGGCAAGGAGCGTTAGAACCACGAGCCAAACCGGATGCGCCGGAGATTGCCGTAGCATCAACAATGTGAGCGTCGGCAGCCCGATGTAGATGGCGCCGGCAGCGTGCGCGAACGGCGAATCGCGGTGCATTAGCCCGAGAAGAGCGTTGGCAACTGCGCCACAGAGCAGGATTGCGAACGGGGCGATTGGCCCCGCTATTCCGAAGTGAGCAGTCCAACACAGCTGCCAGGTAAGAGCGGCCGTCATGGCGACAATGGTAATGGCTGTCGGCAAAACGAAATCGCGGCGAGTAAAAAGACGATGCCATTCGCGCACCGCGCCGCTCGCGCCCAATAGTAGGAACGCAACAAACGCGATTCCGCCGAGTATCGTGGCGCCGACCGCAATGCCGGCAAGCAGAAACCCGAATAATGGCCGGGTGATCCAGTCCATGTTGAACTGAATGCGATCGCTGAATTGCTGTGTCACTGCCTGCTTCCGCGATGCGCGGCCGGCGACATGGGGCGCGCTGCTCATGCCACAGCCTCCGGCGCAACGGCACCGAAACGGCGTTCCCGCTGCGAGTACGCTTCCAGCGCCTCGATGAATTGCGCGCGCGAGAAATCGGGCCACAACGCATCGAGGAACACGAGTTCGGCGTAAGCCGATTGCCAGAGCAAGAAATTACTGAGCCTGCGTTCGCCGCCGGTGCGGATGATGAGGTCGGGATCCGGCAATTCATGCGTCGAGAGATGTGCCGCGAAAAACTCGGGCGTAATCTCGGCGGGATCGAGCGCGCCACCGGCAGCGGCCTCCGCCATAATGCGGGCGGCTGCGGCAATCTCGTCCTGCGCGCCGTAGTCGAATGCAAATGTGAGGTTAAGTCCGGTATTGGCTGCCGTGCGCGTCTCGCCGTCTTCGATCATGCTGAGAATGTCGGGGGCGGCGCGGCAGCGGCTCCCGATGATCCGCATGCGGACGTTGCGCGCCACCAGCTCGTCTACATCCTCTCGAAAGTAGGACCGGAACAGCCCCATGAGGTGATTCACTTCCAGCGGCGGCCGCTTCCAGTTTTCAGAGGAAAAGGCGTACAGCGTCAGGTTCGAAAGACCGATGTCGATCGCCGCGCGCACGACGTTGCGCACTGCGGAAACGCCCGCCACGTGTCCCGCCGCGCGGGGTAAATGGCGGCGGCGCGCCCAGCGACCGTTCCCATCCATGATGATCGCAACATGGCGCGGCAGGTCGACAATGGGGGCACTCGTTCTCGGCATCTCACTCAACCTGCGCAAAACGGGCGCTCAGACCTGCATGATCTCCTGCTCCTTGGTGTGGAGCGCCTGATCGATGTCATGGATATGCGTATCGGTCAGCTTCTGCAGTTCATCGCCCTGCTTACGATGTTCGTCCTGGCCGATCTTGTGGTCCTTTTCGGCCTTTTTGAGGGCTTCCATGCCGTCGCGCCGGATATTGCGGACAGCCACCCGGCCCTGCTCCGCATATTTATGCGCGAGCTTTACCAAGTCCTTGCGGCGCTCCTCGTTCAGTTCGGGTATGGGGATACGCAGTAGCTGGCCATCTATCTGAGGATTGAGGCCCAAGCCGGCATCGCGGATAGCCTTGTCCGTCGCTTTAACCAGTCCCTTATCCCACACCTGCACGGTCAGAAGCCGGGGCTCCGGGGTGCTGATCGTGCCGACCTGGCCGATCGGCATCTGGCTGCCATAGGCGTCCACCTTCACCGGTTCCAGCAGGTGAGGACTGGCGCGGCCGGTACGCAGGCCGGCCAACTCGCCCTTTAAGGCGGAAACCGCGCCGTTCATCCGGCGGTTCACTTCGTCCCTGTTGTAGGTGTCCATCAGAACCCCCTTAGCGCCGTTCCTCGATCACCGTGCAGCGGCCCTGCCCGGAAAGCACAGCCGGCAGCGAACCGCGATCATGAATCGAAAACACGACAATGGGAATCCGGTTCTCACGGGCGAGGCTGACAGCCGAGGCGTCCATCACCTTGAGATCCCGGGCCAGTACCTCGTGGTAGCTGAGCGTGTCGTATCGCTCGGCATTTGGCACCTGCTTGGGATCGGCGCTGTAGACGCCGTCTACCTGGGTGCCCTTCAGCATGGCCTGACAGTTCATCTCCACCGCCCGGAGCGCGGCTGCGGTATCGGTGGTGAAGAACGGATTGCCGGTGCCGGCGGCGAAGATGACCACACGCCCCTTTTCCATGTGTCGGATGGCGCGGCGGCGGATGTAGGGCTCGCACACCGACTGCATGGGGATGGCCGATTGCACGCGCGTGGGAAGGTCCATTCGCTCCAGCACCGCCTGCACGGCCAGAGCATTCATGACGGTGGCCAGCATGCCCATGTAATCGGCGGTTGCGCGGTCGATGCCCTGCGCCGCGCCAGCCAGCCCGCGGAAAATGTTTCCGCCGCCGATCACCAAACACATCTGCGTGCCGCCGCGGACCGCATCGGCCACATCCGCGGCGATGCGGTTCACGGTGTCGATGTCGATACCGTAGCTTTGCGAGCCCAGGAGGGCTTCGCCCGAGATCTTCAGCAGGACGCGGGAATACCGGGACGGGTCGCTGGCCATGGAGCCTCGCGCCCTATTGTCCGGCCATCTGCTTTACTTCATTTGCGAAGTCACCGGTCGGACCTTTGTCGATGCCCTCGCCGACGGCGTAGCGGACGAAGCCCACTACCTCGATCGGCGCACCCAGCTCTTGCGACTTGTTCTCGACGAGCTTCGCAACCGTGGCGTCGCCGTCCGAGCCCGGTCCCAGATATTTCTGGGCCAGCAGCACGCTGTCCTCGTAGAATTTGCGCATGCGGCCTTCGACCATCTTTTCGATGACGTTCTCGGGCTTTCCGGACTGGCGGGAAAGGTCGCGTTGGATTTCACGCTCACGTTCGACCACATCCTTCGACAGATGCTCAGGCGTCAGCGCCAGCGGCGAGGCCGCCGCGACATGCATCGCGATTTGCTTGCCGAGTTGCGCGAGCTTTGCCTGATCGGCAGTGGATTTCAGACCCACCAGCACGCCGATCTTGCCCAGCTCCGGCGAGGCGGGATTGTGCACGTAGGTGGCGACCACGCCGGGAGAGACGGCGAGCGCGGTGGCGCGGCGCACGCTCATGTTCTCGCCGATCTTCGCAATCAATTCCTTCAACACCGCGTCGACGGAGCTGCCGCTTTTCATTGGCGACGCCAGGAGCTTCTCGACATCGCCCTCAGCTTCCAGGCCTAAGTGGCTGGCTTCCTTCACGAACTCCTTGAACTCATCGTTCCGGGCGACAAAGTCCGTTTCGGAATTGACTTCCACCAGCGCACCGGCATCGGGCCGCGCGGCGATGCCGATCAGCCCTTCCGCCGCCACGCGGCCGGCCTTTTTCGCCGCCTTGGACAGGCCCTTCTTCCGCAGCCAATCGACGGCGGCTTCCATGTCGCCGCCGGTTTCCGTGAGCGCCGATTTGCAGTCCATCATGCCCGCGCCGGTTTTGTCGCGCAGGTCCTTCACCATATTCGCGGTGACAGCAGCCATCGTTGTCGTCCCTTATGCCGTGGCGGCGGCTTCCGCCGGTTCGGAGGCCGCCGCGGTCAGATCGGGCAGCACTTCGGCTTCGCCGACATCCTCGCCGGCTGCGATCTGGCTTTCCGACAGACCGTCGATGATCGCGCGCGCGGCGAGATCGCAATAGAGAGCGACGGCACGGGCGGCATCGTCGTTGCCGGGGATCGGATAGGCGATGCCATCCGGATTGGAATTGGAATCGAGTATCGCCACCACCGGAATGCCGAGCTTCTGCGCTTCGGCCACTGCGATCTGCTCCTTGTTGGTGTCGATCACGAACAGCATGTTGGGCAAACCGCCCATTTCCTTGATGCCGCCCAGTGAACGGTCCAGCTTGTCGCGCTCGCGCAGGAGGCCGAGCAGCTCCTTCTTCTTAAGGCCGGAGCTTTGCGCCGAATTTAACGTCTCCTCGATGCCGCGCATGCGCTTGATCGAGTTCGAAATGGTCTGCCAGTTGGTTAGCGTGCCGCCGAGCCAGCGGTGGTTCACGTAATACTGGGCGCAGCGCTTCGCCGCGGCTGCGACCGGCTCCGAAGCCTGCCGTTTCGTGCCGACGAACAAGATACGCCCGCCACCCGCCGCCGCATCGCGCAGCGCGAGCAGCGCCTGATGCAGCAGGGGCACTGATTGGGTAAGGTCGATGATGTGGATGTCGTTGCGTGCGCCATAGATATAGGGCGCCATTTTCGGGTTCCAGCGCTGCGTGCGATGGCCGAAATGGGCGCCCGCCTCGAGCAGTTGGCGCATGGAAAATTCTGGCAATGCCATACGGAAGCGTCTCCTTCTCCGGTTAGCCTGACGCGAAGGACATACCCATTACGGGCACCGGAAGGACTCGGGGCAACTCGCCTCGCCGTCCACCCTGCGCGTGCGGAATGGCAGGGGTTATAGGGAGCCCGCTTGACGGGCGCAAGCCGCTGTCCGAAACGGGGCCATGGACCGGATTCTCCCGCAAAAATCGCCGTTTAGGCCCGCCATCCTCGATCTTGAGAACAACGGCATCGGCAAGGTGGCCTACCTCGCTTTGGGCGAGCCGGACCTGTTGCCCCTGTGGTTCGGGGAGACGGACCTCAAGACGCCGGACTTCATTTGCGACGCCGCCAAAAAGGCGCTGGATGAGGGGCGGACCTTCTACACCCATGCGCGCGGGATCACGCCGCTGCGTGAGGCGATCCGCGCCTTCCA
>DASXGS010000214.1:0-2838 GCA_036488975.1 Rhizomicrobium sp.
GCGCAGGGACATGGCGGCAGCATCCGGCTGGAGAACCGCGAGCAACGTGGCCTCCGCGCGACCTTCTGTTTGCCGCGGCAAGCCGCGCCCGCGTAATCTCTTACGCATGAAATTCGGACCCGTGCCACTTGTGGAGGCGGAGGGCGCGATCCTCGCCCATTCTATCCGCGCGGGCGGTCGCACGCTCAAGAAGGGCCATGTGGTGCGCGCCGAGGACGTTGTCGCGCTGGAGAGCGCGACTGTGCGTGAAGTCACCGTTGCGCGACTTGAGCCGGACGATGTCCGTGAGGACGAAGCTGCGACCCGCATTGCACAGAGGCTTGCAGGTGAGGGGGCGCGCATCGGCGCGGCGTTCACCGGCCGGGCCAACCTGTACGCGACGTTTGACGGCGTGGCGACAATCGACGCCGGGTACATCGATGCGCTCAACGCGGTCGATGACGCGATCACCGTGGCGACGGTGCGGCCGTTCGAGCGTGTCTCGCCGCGTCAGATGCTGGCGACGGTGAAGATCATCCCCTTCGCTGCGCCCCGAGCATCGGTCGAAAAGGTTGAACGCTTACTGGAACGACCGGCTGTTTCGACCGCGGCGTTCCGATCGCGCAAGGCCGCCCTCATCCTGACGACCCTTCCCGGAATGCGGCCTGCCCTGCTCGAAAAGACCCGCGCCGCGATAGGCGCACGCATAAACGGCGTCGGTTCCAGACTGGTATTCGAGCGGCAGGTATCGCATGCGATAGACACGGTTTCAGAGGCGATCGTAAACGCCGCGCGTGAAGCCGATCTCATCCTTGTGTTTGGCGCCAGCGCCATTACAGACAGGCGAGACGTTATTCCCGCGGCGCTGGAACGAGCCGGCGGCACGGTCGAGCATTTCGGCATGCCGGTCGATCCCGGCAACCTGCTGCTCACTGGCAAACTGCGCGCGGCCGATATCATCGGGCTGCCCGGCTGTGCGCGCTCGCCGAAAACGAACGGCTTCGATTTCGTGTTGTGGCGGCTGGCAGCCGGCCTGCCCGTCGGGCGCGATGAAATCGCCGCGATGGGCGTCGGCGGCCTGCTGATGGAGATCCCGACGCGGCCGCAGCCTCGCGACGAACCTGAAATTCCTCGCGCACCCAACATCGCGGCCGTGGTGCTGGCGGCGGGTGCCTCCTCGCGGATGGGATCGAACAAGCTGCTCGCCGAAATTGGCGGCGCGCCGATGGTGCGCCACGTTGTGGAAGCGGCGGCTGCCAGTGCCGCCTCGCCCGTCATTGTGGTCACGGGCAAAGATGCGGAGAGGGTGCAGGTGGCGCTCGCCGGATGCGGGGTGCGATTCGTGAATAATCCCGAGTTCTCAAAGGGTTTGAGCACGTCGCTCAAAGGCGGTCTGAAGGCGCTGCCCGAGGACTGCGATGGCGCGGTGATCTTGCTGGGCGACATGCCCGATGTGAACGCAGCGCTTATTGACAAACTGATCGCGGCCTTCAACCCAACCGAAGGCCGCGCGATCTGCGTGGCGACACACGCCGGCAAGCGCGGAAATCCCGTGCTGTTCGCCCGCCGTTTCTTCGCCGAAATGGAATCCATCGAGGGCGATGTCGGCGCGCGCGGGCTGATCGGCGCGTGCCCGGAACTGGTGTGCGACGTGGAAGCCGAGAGCGACGCGCCACTCATCGACCTCGATACCCCCGAGGCGCTGGCGGCCCATCTGGGGCGGCAGGCGTGAGTGATCCACTCTACCGAAAGGAAATCCTGCGGCTTGCCGCCGATGCGCGTGGCCACGGGCGCCTCCCGCATCCCGATCGCACCGGCGTGGCGCACAATCTCACCTGCGGCGACAAGGTGACGATGGACCTTTCACTCGATCCGCAAGGCCGTATTGTCGATGTGGCACAGGAGGCGAAGGCCTGTGTGCTCACGCAGGCGTCGGCATCCATCTTGGGTGAACACCTGAAGGGCGCAACGCAAGAAGATATCGAGGCGCTCGCCAACGACGTCGCCGCGATGCTCGCCAACAACGGCGCGCCACCGGCGCCGCCTTTCGATTCCTATGCGGCTTTTCAGGGCGCGGTAGCCCACCGCAATCGTCACCGCTGCGTGCTGCTGCCTGTTGAAGCGGTTCTCGAAGCATTCGACAAAGAGCCAAACCAGCAGGCGTAAGGCGCAAGCCGCATCGTGCTCCCGCGCCGCTCGGCAGCGCCGCCGCCGATCGGAACCGGTTCGGCGTCGTTCAACGATTCTTCTGAAAATTCAGCCGGTTCACCGCTCATATTGAAGAGGCAGATGAGCTCCTCGCCCTCGCAAAAGCGCGTGAAGGCGAGCACAGGCATCGGAACATCGATGAAGGCGATTTCACCCCAGCGCAGCGCCGCACTCGTTCGCCGGAAGGCGAGCAATTGTCGCGTAAAGCTCAAGGCCGACTCTGTGTTCCGCTCCTGTTGGGAGACGGCAAGCGCGCGGTGCTTCGGCGAAAGCGGAAGCCACGGTGTGCCAGCGGTGAATCCCATGTTCGGTGCGTTCTCATCCCAGGGCATCGGCGTGCGGCAGCCGTCGCGGCCGCCGGTATACGGCCAATAGAGATCGCCGACCGGATCGCGGATCTGGTCGCGACGGATATCCGCCTGCGGCAGCCCCAACTCCTCGCCCTGATAGAGCAGCACCGTCCCCTTCAGCGAGAGCAGCAGCGCCAAGAGGAGCTTGGCCAATTCCGGCGGCGGCTCGCGCCCGCCGAAGCGGGACACGGTGCGCATCACATCGTGATTGGAAAACGCGATCGAAGGCCAGTGCGCCGGAAAGCGCGCCAGCAGGTTGTAATGCAGGTGGACGAATTCCGGCCCCAGCTCGCGCGCCTGC
>DASXGS010000229.1:0-2800 GCA_036488975.1 Rhizomicrobium sp.
CGGTGTGCAGCAACAGCCGCATCTGATTGGCTAGCGGCAAGCGGCAACTGGTGCGGTCGGAGGCGAGTTGGCTCTTGTGCCGCTTGATCAGATTCTCCGCTTGGCCGCGCGCGCAATAGAGGCCGCTGTAGAGCCATTCGGCCGCGCAGTGGGCGATGTTGGTAACGACATAGCGGGTGTCGAGACCCTTCGTGGTCGCCTCGATCCGCGCCACGACACGGCGAAGCTGCGACCAGGATTTGGCGGCGTAGCTGACTTCTGTGAAGTCGCGCAGTACCTCAAGCTTGGCGGTTGCACGCCGAGCACACACTTCATCGGTCTTGGTGAAGACCATGGCATTCAGAACCGGGTTCTGGGACAGGCCAAAGACATAGCGGACGTTGTTCCGCTCGCACCAGTCCATCGCTTCCGGGCGGCCGTAATGGCTGTCGCCGCGGATGGTGATGACCGTCTCCGGCCAATGCCGCCGGATTTGCCGCACCAAACGGCGCAGATGCGCGCGCACCTCCTTGCCGTTGGGGGTCTTGCCGGGGCGCAGCACGGTCAGCACGCAATGGCCGCTGGCGGCGTCATAGACGTGGATCGGCAGGAAGCAGCGCTCATCGTGATGCGCGTTGAACAGCGACAGCTGCTGGTGGCCATGCACGGTATCGGCGCTGTCGTCGATGTCGAGGGTGATGGCCTTGGGTGGCCGCCGATGGCTCTTGCACCACAGCTCCACCATGGCGCGGGCCATGCGGATCAGCGTGCGCAGGTCCGGAGCATTCTCCCAGCGCGACAGGGTCGGTTGCGAGGCGAGATCGTCGCCACTCTCGGGTAACCGTCCACAGGCCAGCTTGAAGGCGGGATCCTTGCGCAGGTCGTCGAGATCGTTGCCATCGGGATAGCCGTTGGCGATGGCGAAGACACGGGGGCGCAGAATGTCCGCCAGGGTGTGGGTGATCTGGGCCGGGTCGCGCCGATCGGGAATGATCGCGGCGAGCGTATCGATCAGGCCGAGGCGGCGATCGGCCGCGGCCAGCAGCAGAACGCCACCGTCCGAACTGATGCGTCCACCGTCGAAGGCGGCGGTGACTTTCTTCTGGCCGATGCTTGGCAGCGCGAATGGGAGCAGCGTATCGTCGTCGGTGGCGGGCATGGCAGATTCTGTCCGGGCGTCGGAGTTGGCGTTAGCACCCGATCTCTAAACGATTCCAGATGGTTGTACCATGCCCGCCAGCGAATCCCTGATATGCGATGAATAAGATGGGCTAGTTGGCTTTCATCGCTTGTCTGATTGGGGGAGCCTGCGCTCGATTACGTGGTGTTTCAATCACGTCGCGGCATTGGTCGGGATAGAGGAAGCCGCCCGCGTCATGGACGGGCGGCTTGAGTTTGTGCCGATTGAACCTTATCCGCGATCCTGCTCTCGATCACGCGGTAGTGCCAATCAAGCCCCCGCGACGCAGCATAGAGTGGTTTCCGCTCGCGTTGGCCCACGGAACCCCAAGCAGCCTGGGCCCGCAAGTGATCGCGGGCCTGTTACTTCACCACCTCGCCGAAGCCCCGGCGCTGACACGTTCGCCTGCTGGCAGGCGGCATGCGATCCGTTGCTGACACCAGGTGCGCACAACTACTGGAAGAGCCACGACTTCAAGCTATTCACCGACGCTGCCGGCGACTTGCTCTTGGATGATGTCCGGCGACTGCCTACCAGCAAGTGCGAAGTGCTCGTCGGGCACCTCGGCGGTCAGGTCAACCGCGTGCCAACCGACGCGACCGCGTTCCCCCGCCGCGACGTCGAGTTCGTTGTGAACGTGCACACTCGCTGGGGTGATCAGGCGCAGGACACGATTTGCATCGATTGGGCGCACAACCTTTTCCAGTCGCTCGCGCCGCACGCAATGGGGGCGGTGTAGGTGAACTTCATGCCGGCGGACGAAACGGACCGTATCGGCGGGGCCTTCGGCTCGAACTATGCGCGACTGGCGGAGGCGAAGCGCCGCTACCATCCGCAGAACCTGTTCCGGTTGAACCAGAACATTGCCCTGGCGGCGTAGGCGGCGGCAGCCAATTGCAAGCGATCGTCTGGCGACGGCGGCAAAAACTTTGGACTCGCAACTTGCCTCCCAAAACGAGGCTGCAGAAAGAACGAAGGATCGCTGGACGCAGGGAACCCACGCGCATAGTAGGCCCGGCGAATTTCACCCCGAGCCTATCGCGCCGCCCGCGACGATGTAGTCGTGTTCCGCCTTGCTCAGCTTCGGATCCGCGCTCGGATCTCGGTAGAGCAGCCAGTAGGCGACGAAATACGCAAGACTGAGTGCCGCGGTAATCCCGAAGCCCCAACACCAGCCCAGATTGACGATGGCGAATGCCACCAGCGGCACGCGGATGACGTTGGAGAATATCGCGGAAGAGCCGAAAATGGCGGTCGACCGCGTCGCAGGCGCGGCTGCGCCCCTTGACGGAAGTGACGTCGTCTGCAAGCGTAAAAAATCAGTCAAGAAATTTGAAGGGCGGCTTCGGCCACTCTCTTTGGGCGAACCCGCGCCGTGAATGCTCTACATTCACTACAACAAGGGGGAAACCAATGGCCAGCTACCTCAGTGAGCGTGAACTCGCGAATCTTTCGCCGGCGGAAACCGCTTCGTTCGCATCGCCGGTGCCGTTGCAGATGATATCAAACGGCGAGTTCAATCCGCTGCCGCAAACCTCTGATCAGCGCATAGTCGAAGCCCGCCTAAAGGATTTCGCCGACGAAGCCGGGCGCAAGCTGGGTCTGGACCGACGCCAGTTCCTGCGCTCCAGCTGTGGCATG
>DASXGS010000367.1:0-2883 GCA_036488975.1 Rhizomicrobium sp.
GATCTCCTGCCATTGGGGTGCAGTCCACAGAAGGCCGCAGCCGCGCGGGGCGAAGAACCATTTGTGCGCATTGCCGGTGTACCAGTCGGCGCCGAGCGCGGGCACATCCAGTTCCACCTGCCCGGGCGCGTGCGCGCCGTCCACCAGAACCGGCACCCCGGCCGCCCGCGCGGTCTGCACAATCTCCGCGATCGGGAAGACAATGGCGGTGGGGGACGTAATGTGATCCACCACCAGCAGGCGCGTGCGGCTGCTGAACGCGGCAGCAATCGCTTCAATCACCTGAGTTTCACTTTCCACAAGCGGTGGGACTTCCGCGAGCCGCACAACGGCGTCTCTACGTGCTGCCCATAGCTGCATCGCCTTCAGCACCGCGCCGTAGGCGTGAGATGTGGTGACGATCTCGTCTCCCCGTTTCAAGGGTAATGAGGCAAGCACCGCGTTGACCGCGGCGGTGGCGTTTTCGCAGAATACCCAATCGGAACCCGCGCCGCCGAACCGCGTCGCCGCGGTCTCGATCGCGCCGCGCACTTCACTCGGATAGCGCTCGTGAAAATAGCCGGTGGGGTCGCGCTCGATCTCCTCGCGCAACCGGTCCTGTGCAGCCTGCACGCTGCGCGGCACCGCCCCGTAGGAGCCGTGATTTAAGTGAACGAGCTCAGGCGCGAGCGAAAATTCGGAGAGGCAGCTGTGCCCTTCTTCAGGCAGTCTGGCGGTTGGGGAAGCGTCCGATCGGGAACGGCTGGTCATCGCGCACGAAGGTGATGTAGGCGAGCAATTCCCACAGATACTGCACCAGATTCACGCTGAAGTGCCGCAATTCTTCGTTCATCTTCCCGTTCAGCGCGAGCAGGAGAAATTGCACGGCGCCCAGCAGCACGATTAACCAAAACACGAACCACGCCACGAAAAAGAAGGCGAAAGCGTAGAGCAACCGCGCTCCGGGAAACGGAGGATGCGTGGCCTGAGGAGGCGGAATGGCCTGGGCGCCGCCATTGGGAGGAGGGGAGTCGCTCATCTGGCACTCCGTTCGTGTCCTCTAATATCTATGGCGTGCAAAAGCCGCTTCAAGCCGCGGTGGGCGCATTGTGCCGCCGCCGCAAGGCATCGAGAGGCCCGATCAGCAATAGACCTGCAAAGTAGCCACCCATGTGCGCTTCCCAGGCGACGATCTGCACACGCTGATCGGTGCCCAAACCCAGCACGCCGGCGACCAGATTCATGCCCAGCCATACTACGGACCAGATCAGGATCCGGCGAGAGAGAAGCGGCGCAAGTGCCTCGCCCGGCTCCGTCAACATCATGCGAAAGGCGGCGCCCATCATGCCGGAAACGGCCGCCGAGGCGCCGATCACCGGCGATTCCGAGCCCCAGTAGACGGCGATGTGCAGCGCAGCGCCCGCAATCGCGCAGATCAGGAACAGGAGAAGGAAAAGTGTGGGCCCGAGTCGCCGCGCCACGGCCGTGCCGAACGGCAACAGCCAGATGCAGTTAAGGCCGAGGTGCTCCCAATTGGCATGAACGAACGCGTAGCCCACGAAGGGCAGCGCCTGTTCGATCCAGCTGCCGGCATCCACCGCGTGCGCGGCAAGCCACGCGGGATCGTAGCGCGCTGGCACCAGCGCGCAGTTGGTGAGAATCGCATTCGAAAGCCACGCGGGCCCGAACACCCGCAGCGCATGTGCCGCGATCAATGCCGCCAGCAGCAGGGTTAATGCAACCGGGATTCGCAAGAAAGGCTGCCGCGCCTGCGGGTTGTGAAAGAACGCCATGCTCGAGGCTTAGCGCAGCAGCGCGGCTTCCACGAGAGGCAACCGGTCGTTGCCGAAATACATGTCGTTGCCGTTAACAAACATCGTCGGGGAGCCGAAGCCGCCGCGCGCGATCAATTCGTCGGTATTGGCGCGCAGCTTCTCCCTGATCTCCGGCGCATCGGCTCGCCGCAGAAGGTCGTCCCCATCGAGTCTGCAGCGTGCCGCGACCTCGCGCAGTATCTCGGGCTGGCTGATGTCCTTCAGCTCACCCCAATAGGTTTCGAACACCGCGCGCGCGAACGGCACCAGCACGCCTCGTTCATCCGCGGCCAACACACACCGCATGGCCAGCACGGCGCGCACCGGAAACACCGGCGGCTTGCCGATGCGGATTCCGGCGAGCCGAGCCCAATCCTGCAAATCCTTCTCATAATAGGACGCCTTGCGCGCATCTGGGTTGGCGCGGCGTTGGTAAACGTCCCGATTCACCGCGTTGAAGACGCCGCCCACCAGGATTGGCCGCCAAACAACCCGTGCGCCTGTTCGTTGCAGCACCTCGCCCATGCGCGTGAATGCCAGATAAGTCCATGGCGATGAGCAGTCGAAGAAGAATTCAAGTTCCGTCATGCCAAAGCTCCCTGCCCATCTCCCAAACGCTACCGGCCAAGGTCCCGCTTTGGAACACGCCGCTGGTTAATTGCGGGATACCCGCTGGCACGGCGGTTGCTCCCAAGGACGCGACACCAGGAGGTATTGCGCCATGCTGCGTTTCGCAAAGCTGTCCGCCACCATCGCCACCCTCGCGGGTGCGGTGACATTGGCGCAAGGCGCGGTTGCCGGAAATGTGAGCAGCGCCGGCGACTACAACTCTCCGTATGGCATGGCCTCCGGTCAGGAAAACCAGAACATCGATCCCTCGCTGCGTGACGGCAATGGCAATCTCACGATGGTCAACGGCGTGTTCACCAGCTCGAACATGGGCCAGGCCAGCTTCCAGCAGATGAGTTCGCTGGGCGCGGCCAACTCCGGCAGCACGCTGACAACTGGCGGCGTCGGATTCGGCAACAGCAACATCGCGGCGGCGCAGGCCGTCGGCAATTCGCTGAACGTGGTGACGGTCGGCACCGGC
>DASXGS010000012.1:0-3872 GCA_036488975.1 Rhizomicrobium sp.
ACGGCGGCAACGGCCAGACAACCTTCGCGTTGCCGGACCTTCGGTCCCGCGTGCCGATCCATATGGGCAACGGCTATACGCTCGGGGAGCGAGGGGGGGAGGAGAATCATACTCTCAACACGTCTGAGATGGCGCAGCACATCCATCCGGTGAATGCGGACAATACAACGAACAACGCCAACACCACGAATACGCCGGCGACCAACACTGTGCTTGGCCAATCGGTGGGCAAATCGAACACGGGCAGCCCGTTCAACGTGAGCATCTACGGCGCAGCATCCGGCACCAATGGCGCGCTATACGCTCAAACGATCGGCAACGCCGGCGGCAGCCAGCCGCATAACAATCTCATGCCCTATCTCTGCGTGAACATGTGCATGGCCCTGCAGGGGATTTTCCCCTCGCAGGACTGACCATCTAATTGAAGATAGCCTGGTAATCCTGCCACTCCGGCTCCGGGGTATGGCACGGCGCAACGTAAATGCTGTAGGTCGGTCCGTCCTCGAATTCGCATTCGTATAAGCCTTCGGGCATGTAGGTTTCCTCTTTGGGGGCCCGAAAGATCAGGATAAAGGGATCGCGCTTGGCGGTGGCGATGAACTTCTGTCCGCGGATGATATTCAAGAGCGGCATGGCAAAACGCGTGCCCTTGAAGTGCACGGTCCTGCCGACCAGCGGCTCGAAATGATGCAGTTCGAGAAACTCCTCCATCCGTGTGTTCCTTTCGCGCGCCGCAACATGGAAAGATTGCCGCAACGGGGTTTCTGATGGAAGCGCTTCGCCGCTACGAAACGAGCCGGGGCTGCGTGACGATGCGTCGCGAGCGCGCCGCCGACGGGCCGTTTCTCGCGGCGCTGTTTCGGAGTCATGCCGAACGTCCGCTGCGCGCGGCAGGGCTGCAGGCTGCCGCAATCGACACGATAATGCAATTCCAGTACCGCTCGCAAAGCGGTACGTATCGCGCCCTGTATCCGAACGCCGGATATTGGATCATCGAGGGCGGGGGCGAAGCCATCGGCCGCCTTATTGAAGAGGACGAAGGTGACAAGGTGTATTTTGTCGACTTCGCGCTGGTGCCGGAGTTGCAGGCAAAGGGTTTGGGAACAGCCTTCATCGAACTCGTGGCCAACGAATGGGCCGAGAAAGGCCGCGCCGCCCGGGTGGAGGTCCGCATGGGCAACACCCCGTCTCTGAAACTGTGTGCCAAGCTCGGCTTCCGCCAGATCGAGGATGATCGGGTGGGTTATGTAAACCTGCTGCGCCCGCTTGAAGTTGCCGGGGCGAGCCGGGCTGTGCTTCGCGCGTGAGCGGACCCACAGTAGATACGTCGAATGGGCCGCTCACTCTGGCGCGGGACTGCGATGGATGCACCCTCTGCTGCCGTGTGCTGGAGGCGACCACGCTCGACAAGCCGATGGGCGTCCTCTGCCGACATTGCGTGGTGGGCACGGGATGCGGCATCCGCGAGACGCGGCCGGCGGAATGCCGCAACTACCATTGCGGCTGGCTGATCGACGGCAGCCTGGGGCCAGAGTGGCATCCGGAAACCGCACACATCGTCATCACGTACGATCTCGATGGACGCCGCCTGAATGCGCACGCCGATCCGCTCCATCCCGATGCTTGGCGCACCGAACCCTATTTCTCCCAGTTGAAATCCTGGGCGGCGATAGCCCTGCGGCGCAACGGCCAGGTGGTTGCGTATGTGGAGCGGCATACGTTCGTCATTCTGCCCGATCGTGCGGTCGATCTCGGGGTGATGGACGACGAAAGCTTCATTTATATCGAGCAGGTCGCGTCGGGTGTGTGGAATGCGCGCCGCCTGAACCGGAAAGAGGCCAGCGCTGTCAGCGGTGCATCAGTTCCGACGTCGTGATGCCTTCTTCGCGGTCGCGCAGCGTGGCGCCAGACTGGCCGCTGCTCCGATACCCATGCGCGTAGATCTCATCCAGAAGCGCGCGATGATCGGGTAGCGCCTGCACCGCCTTCTGTGTCGCCTCGCGCACACGGCGGAATTCGAACGCTGCTTCTTGCCGTTGCGGAAAGGCGGATTCATTCCGGGTGAGGTCGGGACGGAAACCCATGCCGAGCAGGATGTATTGCCAGCTCTGGTATTTGAACGATTCGTAGGTGGTGTCGAAGTCGAGGAAGTTGGGCGGCCTATGGCGCCATAGCTCCAGCTTCTCCAGCAGCGAGTCGGTTGCGGACGCCGGATTGGTGTTGTCGATCCAGAACTCGTGGTCGCGGCGCTTCGATAGATAGAAATGCATCTTGATGAAATCCACCGCGCATTCGTAACGCCGCCGCATGACGTAGCTGAAGTGCTTGGCGACGCGCTCCAGGTCGTCGCCGGTGCGTGGAAAGTATTCGGCGATCATGTGCGCCGCCGCCTCGATCTGCAGAATGCCGGTGGATTCCAGCGGCTCCAGGAATCCGCCGGAAAGCCCCACCGCGACGCAATTCTTTATCCATTGCCGGTTGCGAAAGCCGATCGGCATCTTGAGACGTCGCGCGCTCAGCTTTTCCGCGGCAGGGCCATTGTAAGCGCGCAAGATCTCTTCGGCCCGGTCGTCGTCGACATGCTGGCTAGAGTAGCAATAGCCGGTGCCGCGGCGCGTATCCAAGCCGATGTCCCACGTCCAGCCTGAGTCGTGCGCCGTGGAAATTGTGGCGGGAAAAATCGGTGTTTTGGGATCGTCGTACGGCACCTGCATGGCTATGGCCCGGTCGACGAACAGAATGTGGTTGATATCGCGCCAGGGTTCGCCAAGCGTCTTGCCGATCAGCAGGCCGGCAAAGCCGGAGCAATCGACGTAAAGCCCTGCCGTCAGCACACCATGCTCTTTGGTGTGAACGGCGGAAATGTAGCCAGCGTCATTCAACCCGACGCGTTCGACGTTGCCGATCAGGTGTCGCACGCCGAGGTCCTTGCCGACTGTCTTGAGAAAGGTGGCAAGCTTCGCTGCGTCGAGGTGGTAGGCGTAATTCATCGGGCCGTCATAGGCCGCATCGGTGATCCGCTTGGGCGCCTTTTGCGCGAGCACCACTTTGTCCTGCAGGGTCACCGCGTCGGAGAAGATCGCGCCCTCGCCGGCAAGTCCCATCGCCCAATACGGCGCCATGTCGATGCCCATCGGCATCAGGTGGGGCAGGTTGAAGGGATGAAAGTAGTGCGAATGCCGGCCATCGACCGGCGCGTGTTCCCAGTCGACGAATTTGATTGCCTGTTTGAAGGCGGCCGAGCACTCGCGCATGAAATCGGCTTCGTCGACGCCGATCATGCGCAGTGTGCGGCGCATGGTAGGGAAGGTGCCCTCGCCAACACCGATCGTGCCGATGTCGCTCGACTCGATCAGCGTGACCTTGACGCCATTCGGCTGATTCGCGCCGAGCCGCTTGGCGAGCAGCGTGGCCGTCAGCCATCCGGCCGTGCCGCCGCCAATGATGAGAACGTCATCGATTGCCATGTCGCCCCTTCAACGCAAAGCGCCCGAAGCGGAGCAGCTTACTCCGCGCCAGGCTTCGGCGGATACACCGACCGTGTGAAATTGCCGAGGAAACAGTATCCGCCAGCGCCGCCGCTCACGCGAATCCGTTGCTGGCCGCCGCACACCCATTGCTCCGGATTGACGAAGTCGAACCTGTCGGCGATCCGCAAGCCCACGCAAGGGTTCTCCAGTGTGGTCTTCCACGCCGTCCCGTCGTCCATGCGGAACACGACAGTGCGATCGTCGGGGATGTTTCGGTTGCGGATGTGATCGAGCCTGAGACACACACGGCCGGAGGTCTCAACGCGCACCGTCATCGAGTGCGGCGGCGGCGCAGCTGCCGCTGCTCCGGTGAGCAACACAATTATTGTCACCATCGCAGAA
>DASXGS010000020.1:0-1589 GCA_036488975.1 Rhizomicrobium sp.
GCGCGCGAGGGGCTTTGCGCGATGCGGAGGCGCGGCTGGCCGAAGCGGTGGGGCTGACGCAGGCGATCGGCCTGGAGGTGATCGGCAATTTCATCGTGCCGTTGTCGCGCCCCGTTCCCGCGACCCTGATCGGTTCGGGCAAGGTGGAAGAGATTGCGGCGGGCGCGCGCGGACTAGAGCCGGAAGTGATTGTCGTCAACGCGCAGCTATCGCCGGTGCAGCAGCGCAACCTGGAGCGCGCGTGGAACGTGAAGGTGCTGGACCGCACCGCACTCATTCTGGAAATATTCGGCGAGCGGGCGCAGACGCGTGAAGGGCGGCTGCAGGTGGAACTCGCGCATCTCACCTGGCAGCGCTCGCGGCTGGTGCGGTCGTGGACGCATCTCGAGCGGCAGCGCGGCGGCTTCGGCTTCCTCGGCGGTCCCGGCGAGACGCAGATCGAGACCGATCGCCGCCTGATCGGCGAGCGTATCGCGAAAATCAAACGAGAGCTGGAAGAGGTGAAGCGCACGCGGGGCTTGCACCGCGCGGCGCGCAAGCGGGTGCCGTATCCGGTGGTGGCGCTGGTGGGCTACACCAACGCGGGCAAATCCACCTTGTTCAACACGCTGACGAAAGCCGAAGTGCTGGCGAAGGATCTGCTATTCGCCACCCTCGATCCCACCATGCGTGGGCTGAAGCTGGCGAGCGGCCGCAACATCATTCTGTCGGACACCGTCGGCTTCATCGCCGATCTGCCGCACGAGCTGGTTGCCGCCTTCCGCGCCACGCTGGAAGAGGTGCTGGAAGCCGATGTGGTGCTGCACATCCGCGATGTCGCGCATGAAGAGACGGAGGCGCAGAAGGCCGATGTGGTGAAGGTGCTAGACGAGCTTGGGATTGCCGCGGACGGCGTGCGGCCGGTTCTCGAAGTGCTGAACAAGATCGACCTGCTCGATGCGGAGGAGCGTCGGGCTTTGCTGGCGCGCAGCAAGCGCGGTGGCCCGCTGGCGATTTCGGCGCTGACGGGCGATGGGCTGCCGGGGCTGCTGGCGCGCATCGAATCCTGCCTCAGCGCCGGCGAGACGGTGTACCGGTTGAAGCTCGATTCGACGGACGGCGCCGGGCTCGCCTGGGCCTACAAGCACGGCCGCGTGGTCAGCCGCCGCGACCGCGCCGATGGACTGTCGCTGACGGTCGCCGTCGATCCAATCGACGTCGACCGCTTTCTGGCGCGCTTCGGCGACAACATCCGCGTGAATACGAGCCTGCGCCGCGCCTCCTGACCGCGTGCGGTGATGGATAGAACTGGTCCGGATCCAAAGCGTCAGTACACGAACGTTACGTAGCCAAGGGCGTTGCCGGGGTGATCGGAATCGTTGGCCTTGCGGCACACTTGCACCTGCCCGTTGGCTGCGCTCAGCAGCTCCACGAACGCGCCGTAGTCGAGATACATGATGTGCGTCCCCGCGCTGGTGGCGATGCCGTTCTCGATAGCGGTACCCGAATCGGTGCCGGCCCACAGCAGCATGAGATTGATACCCGTGCCGCTACGCTGGAGCACGACCTCACCCACGCCGCGATCGCTAGGGGCTGAACCTGCGCGCCCA
>DASXGS010000090.1:0-6286 GCA_036488975.1 Rhizomicrobium sp.
ATCAGGCTTCGACGCCGGCCACGAATTCATCGTCCAGCGCGTAACCGGCCGAGCGCACCGTGCGAATGGGGTCACGTACACCGTCAATATTCAGCGCCTTACGCAGGCGGCCCACATGCACATCAACCGTGCGGGCCTCCACATACACATCCGAGCCCCACACCGCGTCCAGCAACTGCTCGCGCGAGAACACGCGCCCCGGATGCTGGATCAGATGATCGAGCAGCTTGAACTCCGTTGGCCCCAAATGAATGTCCTGCCCGCGCCGGCGAACCCTGTGTGCCGCGCGGTCCATCTCCAGATCGCCGATCTTGACGATGTCTTCGGCCAATCCAGGACGGATGCGCCGCATCACCGCCCTGATTCTCGCCAGCAGCTCGGTCATCGAAAATGGCTTGGTGATGTAGTCGTCGGCGCCGGTATCGAGTCCGCGCACGCGGTCCGTTTCTTCGCCCCGCGCGGTCAGCATCAGGATTGGAAGATTGCGCGTCTCCTGCCGCGTGCGCAGACGGCGGCACACCTCGATGCCGGAAAGCTGCGGCAGCATCCAGTCCAGGAGGACCACGTCGGGCTTCTCTTCGCTGGCGACCAGTAGCGCTTCTTCGCCGTCGCGCGCCTCGACCACACGATAGCCCTCGCGCTCAAGATTGTAGCGCAGCAGGGTCAGCAGAGCGCCCTCATCCTCCACAATGAGAACGGCTGGTTTTAGCATTACTCGTTGCGCTCATAGGGAACGGCGGTGGAACTGGTAATATCCGCCTTCGGTCGTTCGTTCGCCAAGTGGCCGCCGGTCACCATGTGGTACACAACTTCCGCTATGTTCGTGGCGTGGTCGCCGGTGCGCTCGATGTTCTTGGCCACGAACAACAGATGCGTGCAGAGACCGATGGTCCGCGGGTCCTCCATCATGTAGGTGAGCAGTTCGCGGAACAGGCTGTTGTAGATCTCATCGATTTCGCCGTCTTTGCGCCACACGGCTTCGGCGCCGGCGGCGTCACGATCCGAATACGCGTCCAACACCAGTTTCAGCTGGCTGAGCGCCGCGCGGCCCATACGCGCGAGACTTTGCGTCAGGCGGATCGGCGGCTCGCGGTTCAGAACCAAGGCACGCTTGGCGATGTTCTTGGCGAGATCGCCGATGCGCTCGAGTTCGTTGGCCGTCTTGATGGCCGCCAGCGTGTCGCGCAGGTCCACAGCCATAGGCTGTCGCAGCGCCAGGAGCTTCAGGGCACGATCTTCCGAGGCCTGCTGGAGTTCGTCGATGCGCGGATCGCCGGCAATCACCCGCTCGGCGAGTGTGCTGTCCCGTTTGCCGATGGCTTCCACCGCATCCGCCAGCTGCGCTTCCGCCAGTCCGCCCATTTGGGCGATGCCACTCGACAACCCTTCCAGCTGTTCACTGAATGCCTTCACGATGTGCTCGCTCATACCTGTTTCCCAGAGGGCAAGCCGCTCCCTCTATCTTTGAATTCTGCATATGGCCGAAGCCGCACGTCTCTATGACGCTTTTATAACAGTTCCGTGACGGGGGCTGGCGCGGTCTCCTCGATTGCGCTCGCCACCGGCAGGAGCACCGTAAAGGTACTGCCCTCGCCAAGCCGGCTCTCGATCAACAACCGGCCCTGGTGCCGATTGACGATATGTTTGACAATGGCCAGCCCCAGCCCTGTGCCGCCACGCTCGCGGCTTCGCTTGATATCTACGCGGTAAAACCGCTCGGTCAGCCGTGGAATCGCTTCGCGTGGAATTCCATCGCCGTCGTCACGAATGACCGCCGAGACCATCTCCCGGCCGCCACGGCCATAGGCGCTTTCGCCGGCCGGCGCGCTGAGCGCGATCCACACATGGCCGCCCGGCCGGCCATATTTGATGCCATTGTGGATAAGATTCAGAAAGACCTGAACGAGATCGTCCCGTTCGCCCTGGACGGTCGGTAAATTCGGTGGAATTTCCGGAACGAGCGACACCCGTTCGGTCTGTGCAATTGGCGCCAGGGTGGCCACCGCATCGCGCACAATATCACCGAGCTGTACTTCTCCGGCGGGTGGCACATGCTCATTCAGTTCGATGCGCGTGAGCGACAAAAGGTCGTCAATCAGCCGCCGCATGCGCTGTGCCTCCACGTGCATGATCTCAAGGAATTGTTCGCGCGCCACTTCGTCGTCGCGCGCGTGCCCCAGCAGGGTTTCGATGAACCCGGTGAGCGAGGCGAGTGGCGTGCGCAGCTCGTGGCTTGCGTTGGCGATGAAGTCCGCCCGCGCCTGTTCGGCACGTTTGAGTGCCGTGAGATCATGCAACAGCAGCACGGTAACCCGTGGCGGCCGCGCGGTGTGGACAAGATGCCCCTCATAATGGCGCTCCACCGGCACCCGCTCCGCGTATTCAACGGAGGAGGGCTCACCCGTGCGCTGGGTGCTTTCCAATGCTTCGAGAATCACCGGCGTGCGAATCACGGCGGCGACGTTCTTGCTTTCCGCGTCGGTTCCCGCGAGCGCCTGCATGGCTGTATTGGCAAAAACCACTCGCCCTCCGGTGTCGATCAGCATCAACGGATCAACGATCGTCTCGAGCACATCACGTGTGCGCTGCGGCAGAACGGTGCTATCGTCCGCGGCTATGGCACTTTGCGTGTGCGCGGCCACGATGCGGCGGGCGCTGAACACCGCCAGGAGCGTCGCAGCGACAACCGTTGCGCCCACGATCCACAAGCCGAACACGCCAAGCGTCGCAACAGCCAGCGCGCCGCCGACAAGGCCGGCAGCGGCGAACAAAAGCGCGCCGTTCAGATTCGCCCGATACACGATCGCCCACAGCACCCGTGATTTGACATTACCAGCATAGCCCAGAAATGTGACGGTCGGCGGGATTCAAGCTGGGGACAAAATGGCGGACGCAGCGCTGAAGCGCGAACTGACCAGCTTGCGTACCAAGATATTCTACGGCCTCGGTTCGATCGCGTTCGGGGTCAAGGACAACGGATTCCAGACCATCCTGCTGCTCTTTTACAACCAAGTGGTCCATTTGCCGGGCCTCCTGGTGGGGCTTGCCCTTAGCATCGCACTGATGATCGACGCCTTCGTGGACCCCATCGTCGGCCACTTCTCCGACAATCTACGCACCCGATGGGGACGCCGCCACCCGCTGATGTACGGAGCGGCCCTTCCAGTGGCGATCGGCTATCTGCTCCTCTGGAACCCGCCACACTGGTCGTTGCCGGCAATGTTCGCATATCTGGTCGTGGCGGCGATTTTCGTGCGTACCCTGATCACCTTCTACGAGATCCCGAGCTCGGCGCTCGTCCCCGAGCTCACGGAGGACTATGACCAGCGCACGTCCTTTCTCGGCTATCGCCTCTTCTTCGCCTGGTACGGCGGCATGACGATGTATGCGCTTGCGTTCCTCGTTTTCCTCACGCCGGATAGAACGCACAAGGTCGGCCAGCTGAATGCAGCCGGCTACAGCCACTACGGAATTACCGCCGCGATCATCATGTTCATCGCGATCGTCATCTCCGCGGCCGGAACGCACAAATTTATTCCGCTGCTGCGCGTACCTGAGGAGCGCCGCGGCACACTCGGTGACTATTTCCGGGAAATCTTGCGGATCATGAACAATCGCGCCTTCCTCAATCTGATGCTTGCCGGGATCATGTTCTACTTCGCAACCGGGCTTGTGTTTGCCCTTAACACGTACCTGCTCACCTATCTGTGGCAGCTGAGCAACGTTCAGATTTTCGCGCTGTCCCTCTCCACGTTCATCGCCGTGTTCCTCGGCTTCGTACTGGCTATTCCGGTGTCGAAGCGTTTTGGCAAGCGCGATGGCGGGATCGTGATGTTCGTGATCGGGCTTGCCATTTCCATCGTGCCGCTGGCCCTAAGATTGATGGGTCTGTTTCTGCCGAACGGTTCACCGGCGCTGGTACCGACGCTGTTTGCATTCAATGTGGTGAGCAGCGCGCTTACCATCGGTGCGGGTATTCCGCTGGTTTCCATGCTCGCCGATGTCGTGGAGGACAGCGAACTCACGACGGGCAAGCGATCGGAAGGCGTGTTCTTCGCCGGTAGCAGCTTCATGCAGAAGACCGCGTCCGGCCTGGGGCTCCTCGGCTCGGGAGCAATCCTCTGGTTGGCCGGATTTCCTACCCACGCGGTTCCGGGAAGCGTTGATTCTGGCGTGATTCAGAAATTTGGGGTGATCTATCTCGTGACTGTTGTCACACTGTATTGCATCGCGGCCTACACGCTCCGCCGTTTCCCGATCACGCGCGAAACCCACCAAACAAACCTGAGCCGGCTTGCCGGCGAAGCTGCACCGTTGTTGATCGACGAAACCGTGGCGCCTCGGGTCTAGCCGGCAAAGACCTTCTTCAGCTCGCTCTTGAGAATTTTGCCGTTCGGATTACGCGGCAGGGTTTCCGGCCAGAAACGGATCTTCACCGGCACCTTGAACGCGGCGAGCTTGCCGGCCACGAAGGCACGCAGTTCGTCTTCGGTGGTGTGCATGCCGGGCTTCAGATGAACCACGGCGCCCGGCTCCTCGCCTAGCGTGTGGTGTGGAATGGGTACCAGCGCAGCATCCATCACGGCCGGATGCTCGTACAGCACGTTCTCCACTTCGATGCAGTAGATGTTCTCGCCGCCGCGGATCAGCATGTCCTTGGCGCGGTCGATGATAAAGCAGAAACCTTCCTCATCAAGTCGCGCGAGATCGCCGGTTTTGACCCAGCCATCCACGAATGTCTGCGCGGTGGCATCCGGTTTGTTCCAGTAGCCTTTGACGATGTTCGGGCCCCTCGCCCACAGCTCGCCGACCTCGCCGATAGGTAGCTCTTGCGTGCCTTCCAAGCTCATGATCTTGAGATCGCAGACCGGCACGGCGGGCCCGCAGGAATCCGGCCGGTGTTCGTAATCTTCGCCGGAATGCGTGGTGCAGGTGGCGGAGGTTTCCGTCATCCCCCAGCCATTGCCGGGCAGTGATTTCGGGAAGTTCTCCTTGATCTTGCGCACCAGTTCCGGCGCCGACGGCGCTCCGCCATAGGCCACCGATTCCAGCGAAGACAGATCGTATTTGTGCCGGTTTGGATGCTCGAGCAGTTGCCATGCAATGGTGGGCACGCCGCCGGCCCCGTTCACCTTCTCGCGCTCGATCAGCTGCATGGCGAGTTCCGCATCCCATTTGCGCATCAGCACCAGCTTGGCGCCAGCCGCAACCGTGGGATTGAGCACGGCAAAACAGCCTGTTGCATGAAAGAACGGCACTGAGAGCAAGGTGCAGCGCTGCGGATCGTTCGGGCTGGGGATCGGCGGCATCTCACCCCGGCGAAGGAAATTGCGCGCAGACGCGGAGGCCGATGCCATGATGTTCGACAGCATGTTGCGATGAGTGCCGAGCGCACCTTTCGGCTTTCCCGTGGTCCCCGAGGTGTAGAGGATGGTGGCATCGTCATCGGTGTCGACCGCCACATCCGGGAACGGGCGGTCCGGGAGGTTGCCCCAGTCGTTTACATTGCCGATCACGTCTTCCAGCCGGGTGACCAACGGTGTCGGCAGTTCGTCCGGATAGCGGCTGACATAGATACGCTTGAGATCGGGACAGTTCACCAGATGCTCGGCGATGCGTTCCAACCGCTCGGCGTCAACGAAGGCAATCTTGCTGCCGGAATCGACCAGTCCGTATCCCAACTCGGGCCCCGTCCACCACGCATTCAGCGGCGCGACGACGGCGCCGATGATCCCCGCGGCATAGAAGATCGCCGGCCATTCCGGCAGGTTGCGCATGACAAGCGCAACGCGGTCGCCCTTCTGCACGCCCTGTTTCTGCAATTCATACGCAAGCGCCACCACGGCACGGTAGAAACTTTCGTAGGTGACGCGGTCGTTCTTATAGACGATGAATTCGCGCGCGGCGTAATTGGTTCGTGCCGCAGCCAGCAATTCGCGCAACGTGGGCGGTGCGTTCTTCCATACGCGGGTCTTAATCCCGCGGATGTCCACCTCTGCCATTTCCAGTGGCGAGCCCGGCTGCGTCAGCAGCGCATGCGCCTGCGCAATCGACATCGCCGGCCAAGGTTTCGACTGAGGCGCAGATTCAGACATGGATCATCTCGATCAGAATTGGCTGGTGGTGCACGGCAAGCGAGAATGTGAAGTCACAGCGCGTCGATGCTCTCGGCGCGGGCTTCCCATTCGGCGCGGAGTTCTGCCACGAGATCGGGATAACGATCCTGCGCCGCCTCCTTCAGCTTCGGCAGGTGATAGGACGGAAACAGATCGTTGTCGGGGCGGAA
>DASXGS010000141.1:0-5842 GCA_036488975.1 Rhizomicrobium sp.
GGGCAGGTTGCGCCGGCGCAACTCCGCCCGCTCTATGCCGGTCTTGAGTGCGGCCACATCCATCAGCCGCTCCATCAGATACGCGGCTTCCGGGCGCCCCGCGCCGCGATACGCATCGATCGGTGCGGTGTTGGAGAAGTAGCCTTTGATCTGCGTGTAGAGCACCGGCACGCGGTAGACACCGCCGAAGATGCGTCCGCCGGCCAAGGTGGCGATGAACGGTGCGAACTGCGACAGATATCCGCCCATGTTCGCCGTGCCGGTGATGCGTAGCGCGAGAATACGGCCGTCGTTATCGAGCGCCAGCTCGCCCTTGGTGATCATGTCGCGGCCGTGATCGTCACTCAGGAAGGCTTCGGTGCGCGTGCTGATCCAGCGCACCGGCCGACCGAGTTGCTTGGCGGCAATCAGCACCAGCGGCTGCTCGGGATACATGAAGCCTTTCATGCCGAACCCGCCGCCGACATCGGTGGTGATCACGCGCAGCTTTTCTTTTTCCAGGTTGAGTGTGCCGGCAACACGATCGCGCAGCCCACTGGAACCCTGATTGCCGGAGTACAGCGTGTAACCGTCCGCTGCGGCGTCGTAGAGGCCGATGGCGTTGCGCGTCTCCATTGAGGACGGCGCAACCCGGTTCTCCACGACTTCCACGCTGGCCGTGTGCGCCGCCTTGGCAAATGCGGCGTTGCACTCCGCTTCCTTGCCCGCTTCCCAATCGAAGCATTCGTTGTTCGGCGCATCCGCCCAGATCTGCGGACCTGTAGGCGCGGTGCGCAATGTACCCGCGGCGTCGAGCGACTCGTACTCCACATTTACGAGCTCGGCGGCATCGACCGCTTGCGCATAGGTTTCGGCGACCACCATCGCGACGGCTTCGCCGGTGAATGTGATGCGGTCCTTCGCCAGCAGCGGTTTGGGCGTCTGCTTTATGGCCGAGCCGTCGCGGTTTCTGAGCGGTGCCATGCAGGGCATGGGACTCGCTCCGAACTGCTCCACGTCTTTCCACGTCAGCACACCGACGACGCCAGGTGCGCTTTCGGCGGCCGACGTATCGATGGAGACGATCTTTGCATGCGCATAGGGGCTGCGGGTGAAGGCGACGAACGTTTCGCCGTCGAACTGCAGGTCTTCGGTGTACTGCCCGCGCCCGGTCACAAACCGGCTGTCTTCCGTCCGCCGGACGGACTGTCCAATTCCAAACTTCATCTGTGCTCTCTAGTTCTTGTAGCTGGGGTCGATGCGGTCGAGCTTGCGCAGCAGCGCGGGCCAGGCAAGGCCGCTGATCGGCCCTTCGAACGCCCTGTTGGCCAAGGCAGCGTTCTTCTCCGCCACGCCCTGATTGATGCCATAGATCTGCGTGCCGCCAGCCAGCGCGCGCACCTGCATCGAAGCCGCCTTCTCCAGATAGTACATGCGCATGAACGCGTCCGCGCAGGTGCGGCCCATCGTGAGCGTGCCGTGGTTGCGCAGGATCACGCAGTGCCTGTCGCCGACATCGGCGACGATGCGTTCGCGCTCGCCAAGCTCCAGCGCCACGCCTTCGTAGTCATGGTACGCAAGATCGCCGACCACCATGTGTGCGTGCTGGCTGATCGGCAGAAGCCCCTGCTCCTGCGCCGCCACCGCCACGCCATCGACCGTGTGCAGATGGATGACGCAATGCGCGTCGTCGCGGTTCATGTGCAGCGCGCTATGAATCGTGAATCCCGCCGGGTTTACCGGATAAGGCGAATCCCCAACCTTGTTCCCGTCGGTGTCGATCTTCACCAGGCTGGAGGCGGTGATTTCCTCGAACAGCATGCCGTAAGGGTTGATGAGGAAATGATGCTCCGGCCCGGGCACACGCGCGGAGATATGGGTGAAGATCATGTCATCCCAGCCGTGCAGCGCCACGAGACGGTACAAAGCGGCGAGTTCCACGCGCTGCTGCCATTCCTCCGCGCCCACCTTGCCTTCCAGCGAGCGGATCGTATGCGATTTCGGCTGATCCAGCTCTATTGTCTGCATGTTCATGGTTCTGTCTCCGGAGATGGCGGGATTGAACAACAGTGGTCCGCGCCGCACACGCTGTCAAACGGTTACGGGACTGTCGCTTTGACGGCCAGATAGGGTTTCAGCGCCGCCCATGACATCGCAGCCCTGACGTCGGAGTTAGGCCCGAGATCGCCGCTTTCGATGGTCAATCCTTTGGCATCGATGAACCAGTATTTCGGATCCGTGGCTTGGCTCGCGAGGGCATCGTTCGAGATCCCGGCGTCAGTCGGCGACATCTCCGCCAGCTTCTTGAAGGCCGCGCCAAGCTGGGCCGTCATGAAACTCTTCCATTGCGGCGTAATCTTGAAGAGATCGGATGCACGCAGCGGCGCAACCGCGGGCATGGTGAGGTTCATGTCCATTTCCGCGATGGTCGGATGCGCCGTGCCCGCGCTGTTGGCATAGAAATCGAAATGCACGCTGATCAGCTTCGGCGATGCGGAGCCAATCGTATATGAGATGTCGGAGGTGTCGAAATCGTCCGGGCCCTGATCGGTGAACGCTGTTGTCGCCGTCTTTATGGCCGCTGCGTTCCATTTCGCTGCAGCGGCGTCCCTCGACACGATCTTCGGATAGGACAGCGAATGCTCATGCAGACCCTTGCCGCTATTCCTGCAGACCTGTCTGAAGGTGTAAGCCCCAATGGTGGTCCCCGGTTTCGCGGCGCCTTTTTGGCAATCGAAACTAGTCGCTGCCTGCGCCTGCGGGCAAAACGCGGCAGCCAGGATCACAATAACAACCAATATTCTCATACTCACCCCCAAAGGATCAGTGTGATTGCACCCGCGAGACAGCCCTGATCCAACCTTCATACAACGCATCGCGCGTCGCATCCGGCAGCACAGGCTCGAAGCGCCGCTCCAACGCCCAGGCTTTGGCAATTTCGGAGAAATCGGCGAACTCACCCACGGCCAGCCCGGCGAGATACGCAGCGCCCAGCGCCGTCGTTTCCGTCACTTGTGGCCGCTCTACCGGCAGCCCGGTGAGATCGGCCAGCCGCTGGCAGAACCAGTCGTTCTTCACCATGCCGCCATCCACCTTGATGGCGGCGGGCGCGCCGAGCCCGCTTGCGCCCATGTCGCGCGCCATCGCCTGGAGCAGATCGCGAGTCTGATAGCAGACGGAATCCAGCGCCGCGCGGGCGATTTCCGCTGCGCCCATGTCGCGGGTGAGACCGAGGACCGCGCCACGCGCGTCCGGATCCCAGTACGGCGCACCCAGCCCCGTGAACGCCGGGACGAAATAGAGGCCCTCAGCTTGCATCGCCGTGCGCGCGAGCGGTTCCACCTCGCTCGCTTGCCTGATCAAACCAAGCCCATCGCGCAGCCACTGCACCACTGCGCCGGCGATGAAGATGCTACCTTCGATGGCATAGGCGGTCTTGCCCTGCGCACGATAGCCCGCGGTGGCCAGCAGCCGGTTGCGCGAGACGGGCGCAGTGTCGCCGGTGTTCACCAGCGCGAAGCACCCAGTGCCGTAGGTGGATTTCACGTCGCCCGGTGCAAAGCACGCCTGCCCGAACAGCGCGGCCTGCTGATCGCCGGCCACGCCGCGAATGGGGATGGCGGCGCCGAGCAGATCTTCGTTGGTACTACCGAAATCGCCGGCGCTGCTGCGTACCTCCGGTAAGCACGCACGTGGAACGTTAAACAGGCGCAGCATCTCATCCGACCAAGTCAGCGATTTTAGGTCGAGCAGCATGGTGCGCGAGGCGTTGGTGACGTCTGTGGCGTGCACGCGGCCGCCGGTGAGCTTGTAAATGAGCCAGCTGTCGACGGTGCCGAACGCGACTTCGCCCTTCGCTGCGCGCTCGCGCGAACCCGGGCTATGGTCCAGCATCCATTCGAGCTTGGTGGCGGAGAAATACGGGTCGGCCACAAGGCCGGTCCGCGCGGTGATGTCGGTCTCATGGCCCCCCTCCTTCAGCGCACGGCACCGCGCGGCGGTGCGGCGGTCCTGCCAGACGATGGCGTTGTGCAGCGGCGCGCCCGTGGCGCGATCCCACAGCACCGCGGTTTCGCGCTGATTGGTGATGCCGATGGCGACGATTTCGGCCGGCGCGATGCCTTTCGCCGCAACCCGGCAGCAGGCAAGCGTTGCATCCCAAATTTCGACCGGATCGTGCTCCACCCAGCCGTTCGCGGGATAGATCTGCCTGAGCTCGATGGCATGGCTGGCAACCGGCCGCGTCGCCGCATCGAACACGATTGCGCGAGTCGAGGTGGTGCCCTGATCGATGGCCAGAAGGAACGGCGGCTCCGGTGTCATTTTGAGAATCGCTAAGCTGTTAATGGGCGGTTAGCTTAACACGCTGTTAACGCGGTCCCTCTAATTTGTGGATATCGGCCAGACGGGATGGGGCTCCCCGCGTGACATTGACGGCAACCAGTTTCGGCGACGTGACGCGCCTGATGGAGCTTGCGGCGAACCCGCAGTTCCACCAGCGCGGCGACATCTACCGTGCCGTCGCCTCCCTTTACCGCACGCAAGGTCCCCTCCTCTCCGACCGCGAACGCGCGCTGATGCGAGACATTCTTTCCCGGCTTACTTCCGATGTGGAGATGGCCATCCGGGTGGCGACCGCCGAGCGGATCGCCGACGATCCCCACGCCCCGCTCGATCTCATTCTGTTTCTGATCAACGACCGGATCGAGGTGGCGCGGCCCATCGTTCTGCGAAGCCAGCGGCTGACCGATCAGGAATTGCTGAGGTTTGTCGCGGAAGCCGATGTCGCCCGTCAGGCGCTGTGTGCCGAACGGCCGAGTATCGGCGCGCCGGTGACCGAGGCACTCGCGCAATGTGATGCCGAGCCGGTGCTGGTGGCCCTGGCGCGGAATGTGACTGCACACATCGCAGAACACACCTTTGCCCTCTTGGTGGAGAAATCGAAGTCGATCGAGAGATTGCAGGAGCCGCTGGTACAGCGGCCGGACCTGCCGCCCGTACTCGCGAGCAAAATGTGCGAATGGGTTTCAGACGCGCTGAAGACTTATATCGCGCGCAAACACGCCTCAGCGCCGGCCATTTCGCAGGCCATCCAGGACAGCGCGCAGAGCATCCAATCTGAGCCGCCAGGCGATATTGCCGACAGCAGCCGCAAACTCATCGAGAAGCTGGCCACTGCCGGCCAGCTGAAGCCCGGGTTTCTGCTGCGCGTGCTGCAACAGGGGCAGATCGATTTGTTCGAGCTCGGCTTCGCGCGGCTGTTGCAACTGGATTATCGGCGGATTCGGCCCGTGCTCTACGAAGGCGGCCCGCGAACAGTGGCCATGGCCTGCCGCGCGGTGGGAATCGACCGCTGCGTCTTTCCGACCGTTTACAATCTTTCCCGCCAGAGCCGCCGCGTTCATTCGCTGCTGCGGTCCGATGATCGGGTGGATGTGGAAACCGTCTTTAACACCTACAGCAAGGCCGAGGCGCTGGCCCGCCTGCAGGCCGGCTGAGGCGTGAAATTCCGCGGCTGGCCTGCTATAGGCTGGACGCATGATCGATCCTTTCGGCCGGGAAGTCTCCTATCTTCGCGTATCGGTCACCGACCGGTGCGATTTCCGCTGCGTGTACTGTATGGCGGAGCACATGACGTTTCTGCCCCGTGCCGAGCTGCTCACGCTTGAGGAACTGGAGCGCCTCTGCGGTGCGTTCATCGACAAGGGCGTGCGGCGCTTGCGGATCACCGGTGGCGAGCCGCTGGTACAGCGGCCGGACCTGCCGCCCGTACTCGCGAGCAAAATGTGCGAATGGGTTTCAGACGCGCTGAAGACTTATATCGCGCGCAAACACGCCTCAGCGCCGGCCATTTCGCAGGCCA
>DASXGS010000163.1:0-3675 GCA_036488975.1 Rhizomicrobium sp.
CCTGCGCAACCGGACGTCCATAGCGGTCACGGTGATCGGCCGGCTTAAGCCAGGCGTGACCCCGCGGCAGGCGACCGAAAATCTGAATGCGATTGCCGCCGTGCTGGCGAAGGAGTATCCGTCGACGGATGACAGTCTGCCGCTGCGGCTGATCCATCCGGGACTTATGGGGGACGAGAGCGATGTCATTCAGGGATTTCTTTACAGCGTAACTCTATTGGCGCTGCTGGTGCTGGCGGCCGCATGCGCGAACCTCGCGGCACTGTTTGCGGCGCGCGCGGCCGATCGCAGCCGCGAACTGGCGCTCCGCGTGGCCCTTGGATCGAGCCGGCGGCGGCTGGTGAGACAACTACTGACCGAGGCGGTATTGGTATCTCTGATGGGCGGAGCAGCGGGGCTGGTGAGCGCAGACCTGCTGCTGGGCGCGCTGAACCGCTGGCCTCGGGCGGCAGGAGCGCACCTCGCCGCAAACCTGGATGCGCGTGTGTACCTGGCAGGCCTGGCATTGACATTGGTGAGCGCGCTGTTGGGATGATTCCGGCGCGGCAAGCCTGGCAGAGCAGTCCGTTGCAGGTGATGAAGAGCGGACCGTCGGATGCAATGCGCCCGGGCCGCTTCGCCCTGCGTGACCTTTTGTTGGGCGCGCAAATCGCAATCTGCACCCTGCTGGTCGCGGCGTCGCTCGTGGCGGTGCAGGGCATGGTCCGCGCGCTGCACGCCCCGCTGGGCATACAGCCGCAGGGCGCGATGCTGGCCGATTTGGACCTGGGCCAAGTGGGACAGTCAGGCGACGCGGCGGTCGAGCGAAAGAAAGCAGTGCTTGAGGCGGCGCGAAACATCCCCGGCGTGACAGCGGCGGGTACGGTGAACCGTATTCCTTTTACCGGCGGGATCCATGGGATTCCCATTTTCCGGCCGGGTACGACAGACTTCAAGCTGAACAATTCTGTGCTGGCGCCATACGTGTTTCAGATGTCGCCGGGATACCTGGAAGCCGCCGGCACGCGCCTACTGGGCGGCCGGGATGTCTCATGGCACGACACCGCCAAGACGCCGTACGTGGCGATCGTGAACAAAACCTTCGCGCGAAAGATGTGGGGCGAGATGCGGGCGATCGGGCAGCACTTTATCGTGTCGGGCAACCTGACGGAAGTGGTGGGCGTGGCGGAAGACGGAAAATATCATGACATGCAAGAGTCGCCGCAGCCTGCCGTGTATCTGCCGTTGTCGCAAAGCGAGCAGAGCGAAATGGTTTTCGTGGTGCGGTCGCGGCGCTCGCCGGGCGAGATGGCAGCGGCGCTCGAACGCACACTGAACGGCATCGCGCCCAATGTGCCAATCAAGCTGCAGAGTTGGCCCGATGCGCTGGAGGAGGGTGAGCTGTTCCCGGCGCGGGCGGCGGCAGTCGCACTGGGCGTCATGGGCCTGCTGGCGGCGATGCTGACGGTAACGGGCATCGCAGGCATGGCAGCCTACAGCGTAAGCAAGCGGATGAAGGAACTCGGCATCCGGGTGGCATTGGGCGCACGCGGGACGCAAGTGATGACCGCGGCGGTGGGGCGGCCCATGCTGCTGCTCTGCGTGGGGTCGGCGCTGGGTTTGCTGGCGGGAATCTCCGCGAATGCTCTGCTAGGGCACATCGTGTATCAGGCGAATCCGCGGGATCCCGTAGTGGTGGGTGGCGCGGTGCTGACGATGGCGCTGCTGGGCATTGCCGCGGCCGCCATTCCAGCCCGGCGGGCGCTTGCCGTTGATCCATCCAAACTGATGCGGGAAGAGTGAGGCAGGTGGTGAGTGGCAGACTGTTTCGCCGGGCGCTTCCTAAGAAGAGGCTGCTGCTGCTTCGTCAGTTTCCTTTGCCCGAGCCGCGTGCATATGAAATTGGACCAGTGCCTGATCCTCGATCTTACTCATGCCGAAGAGCGATGAAGGAGTTTTGAAGCCAAATTCAGAGAATTGAAATATAAAATCGCCTTCGACTTCGAGTTGATCTGCACTGGGTGCGGCGAAGATCGCATTCATTTTCAAAGGCCGTTGCGTGCCGCGAACAGTCAACATGCCTTCGACGGCAAACCCCCTTAGGGCCTTGGCCGAGATCTGCCGTGAGGAGAATCGAATAGTAGAGGGCGCGGTGGCGTTCAGAACAAGATCTCTTACGTATTTGGCAACACGGCGTTGTTTGGCTGTGCTGAGCCGCCTGTCCCTGCATGTGATCGACGGAGCTGCCACTTCGAGGGTTAGCCGTGATTTCTCCGGATGGTTCTGAACATAATACAACTCACCCGTGAAGTCGTCGAATGAAAGGACATACTTGTGTTTCTTCAGCAGTTTCGTGTGGAGTACTTCCACGATGATTGCTGAATCGGTCGAGGCCAAAACCGAATATTTGACTATACCGTCGCTCATTCTCAAGCAAAGACGCACCTCAACGCCCTAAAGTTCGTGCTATCTGCACTACCTCATGGCGGATGAAACCCTTGCTTGTGCCAATAGAAAGTAGCGGAAGCATCAGCCCCACCAGCTTTCGCCGGGCGCCAGATGCGCTTTCACGATATCCGGATTGAGATCCACGCCCAGCCCCGGCTTGTCGTTGACGCGAACAAATCCGCGCTCGATATAAGGCCGGCCGAGCGCCAGCAACCGATCCATCCAGCCACCCTGTCCGGTGACGGTTTCGCATGTCATGTAATCGTGGATCGCGGCCGCCCATTGGCACGTCGCCCAGGTATGCAACTGGCTGCCGGTATTGTGATTGCATACCGGCAATCCAAATACCTCGGCCATATCGGCGATGCGTTTGGTTTCCAGAAATCCGCCGCTGTTCCGAAGATCAGGATTGAGAATATCCGCGCCTTGATTAATGATGAAATCCTTAAAGCCCTGCCGGCGTTCCAGATTTTCACCCGTGCAAATCGGAACGCGCGAAGACGCAACCAGCCGTTTCCAGGATTCCGAGTAATCCACCGGCAGCGGATCTTCAAGCCATAAGGGTTTCATCGGCGCTACCGCTTCAGCGATCTGAATCGAGGTGCGCAGATCGTATTCCCAATGGCAATGAACCATGATGTCGTGTTCCCAGCCGATGGCTTCCCTGCAGTTCTCGTATCCTTTGCCGAGATTGATGATCTCTTGAGTCGAAAGCACCCGGTTCCCCGGATCCCGCCCGCCATCTTGCGCCTCAGACGTATGCGGAAAGCCGAACTTGTGCGCCGTGAAGCCGCTTTTGTCCTCTTTGATTTTTGCCGCCCACTCGCGGCACGACGATTGATCGAGCATGTTTTTCGGGGTCTCGTGGTCGTAGACACGCACGCGATCCCGAAACCTTCCGCCGAGCAGCGTTGTGACCGGCTGTTTAAGCAGCCTGCCGGCGAGATCCCAGAGCGCCATCTCGATGCCGCTCGCCGCTCGCATGAGTGAATGGGCCGAACCGTCGGTGCGCGTCCCGCTCAGACTCTTGCCGCCTTCACCCATGTGGGTATAGATAGCGTCGATCTCCAGAGGGTCCTTGCCAACCAGCAAAGGCTTCAGCTCCAGAATCTGTTCTTTCACGCCGATTGCGGGAGATCCGTAAGCTTCCGCGATACCCGAGATACCGTTGTCGGCCACAACTCTTACGAGCGTGTACGTGCGCGGGCCGGAGAGGATCATCGACTGAACATCGCGGATCTTATAGCG
>DASXGS010000183.1:0-6927 GCA_036488975.1 Rhizomicrobium sp.
CAGGTCATCGGCGTGATGGCGGCCAAGGGTGCCAGCGCCATGGGCAACGACCAGGACGATGTCGTGTTCATTCCGCTCAGCACCGGGATGCTGCGTATCTTCGGGCAGCAATATCTGCGGTCCATCACGCTCGCGGTGAACGACCTCTCGCAAATGGACACAGTGCAGGATCGCGCGATGGCGCTGCTGAAATCCCGGCACAACGGCAGCGAGGATTTCATGATCCGCAACATGCAGGAGATTCTCGAAACCGCGACCAACGCCCAGAACACCCTCACCATCCTGCTGGCCTCGGTCGCTGCTATTTCGCTCCTCGTTGGTGGCATAGGCGTCATGAACATCATGCTGGTCAGCGTAACAGAGCGTACCCGCGAGATCGGCATTCGGATGGCGACCGGCGCACGCACCCGCGACATCCTGCAGCAATTCCTCACCGAGGCCACGGTGGTGTCCGCTCTCGGCGGTGTGATCGGCGTGCTGGCGGGCCTTGGCACGGCGGCTTTGATCGGAAGCTTCGGGACGCCGGCGGCCTACACCCTTGCACCGGTCGCAATCGCCTTTACATGTGCAGTGGCGACGGGGCTTGTGTTCGGCTTTGCACCGGCTATGAAGGCTGCTCGGCTGGATCCGGTCGTCGCGTTGGCGAGCGAATAGCGGGTTGTCCTCATGAATGTTCTGCTGCGAACCACATCGGTGATCGCGCTTGCCGTTGCGGCGGCCGGCTGCCAGACCCCGGTGCCCCAGGTCTTGGCCCCGCAGCATGTGCCGTCGAACTTCACAGCGCCCACGGCCAAGGGTGCTCCGATCTGGCCCTCGCCCGGATGGTGGCATGGCTTCGGCAGCGCGGAGATGGACGGGCTGATCGCCAATGCACAAACCAGCAATCTCGATCTGGCGGCAGCTGCTGCACGGGTTCTGCAGGCGGAAGCGCAGTCGGAAATCTCCGGCTCCGCGCTGTTCCCGACGATCGATCTGCAGGGACTTGCACAACGCTCCCGCAACGGAGCCGGCACCGCCGTGATAGACCCGACGACTCAGCAGATAACGGGGACACGGGCCTCTACCGGTAACTCCTTCGGCATTACCGCCAATGCATCCTATCAGCTCGATCTGTGGGGCAAGGCGCGCGCCAATCTGACTGCCGCGCAACAATTGGTGCTCGCTTCCAGCTATGCACAGGAGGTCGTGGCGCTCACGGTCACGGCAAATGTCGGCAACACCTATCTGGATGTGCTGGGGTTGCGCGAGCGGCTCGAGATCGCGGCCGAGAACGTCGAGGCCGCCAAGCGCGTCCTAGCCATCGTCCAGGCGAAGGTGACCAACGGCGTCTCTTCGCGGCTCGACCTGGCGCAACAAGAAGCGGCGCTCGCCGGCATCGAATCCGCGATTCCTGCCGTGGAAGAACAGGAGCGAGAGGCGCGCTACGCGCTTGCCATTCTGCTCGGCCGCCTGCCGGAAGGTTTCGACGTCGCAGGAAAGAACCTGGATGGAATTATCACGCCCGTTGTGGCACCGGGGCTGACCTCAGAGTTGTTGCGCCGCCGACCGGACGTGGCGCAGGCGGAAGCCAATCTCGCGAGCGCGCACGCCAACGTCGATGCGGCTCGCGCCGCCTTCTTCCCCGACATCGGGCTGAACGGCTCGGTCGGATTCACCAGCACGGCGATCAAGGCACTGTTCAGCGGCCCCGCCTTCGGTTGGACAATCGGCGCCAGCCTGCTGCAGACGATCTTCGACGGCGGCTTGTTGGAAGGTCAGTTCGATCTGTCTAAAGGTCAGCAGGAAGAGCTGATCGCCACCTATCGCAGCACTGTGCTGAACGCGTTCTCCGATGTCGAAACCACTTTGGGGCAGGTCACCAGTCTCACCGATCAGGAGCGGCTGAAAACCGAACAGGTGAACGCCGCTGCGGAAGCATTTCGTATCTCCGAGCTGCAATACCGCGAAGGCGTCACCGATCTGCTTAACGTGCTGACCGCCCAGCAAACGCTCTTCACCGCGCAGGATCAGCTGGTACAGATCAAGTTGGCCCGGCTTCAGTCTGAGATAGGGCTTTATCAGGCACTCGGCGGCGGCTGGAGCGAAGTGGCAGATGCCGCCACGCAAACCATTCCGGCGCAAACCACTCCGGTGCCCCCGAGCCCGGCCGCACCGCCGCCACCATCCCCCAAGGCGGTGCCGGCGACGCCAAAACCTACCGCCATTCCGGACAGCGAGCCGACCGCCGCCCCGCCGCCCCGACGCTGATCGGTTGAGGATTTGACCGGTTTGCCTACCAAATTCTCTTGACATCACCTCCCCAGGCGGCCTTCGGCGGGCTGGCGCTCAGATTACGATTCCGATAGTTCAGAGAATACCGCGGTGCCGCTCAGAGGCGCCGAGAAAGTGTCCAAACCGAAGGGGTAACAAGGTAATGAAAACGCGTATCGCGTCGCTGTCAGTGGTGGCGACGGCACTTCTGGCGTCCTCCGCAGCGGCAGCCGCCGTATCCACGCTGCCGCTGCCGGACAACATCAGGCACCGTTTCCTGGCACTACCCTATAGTGCGCCGGGCCATCGCCCGGTAACGCATACCCTCCCGCCGGGGATAAAGCTGCCGCAGTGGGATGGCGGTTTCACCGACAAGACGGGCGCGAACATCACCTTCACCATGGTCGGTCAGGATCCAAACCTCGCCACAAGCGGCAGCACGACCGTGAACACTGTCATCATCCCCGTCATTCTGAAGTATGGGGCGAAGTACGAGAACGCGGTGTTCGATCCGACGACGCGCATTGTGACCGGCACGTCGAGCACGGTGATCGACAGCACCCTCGCTTCGCCGATTTTCCAGAACCATCGCTTCAAGACTGGAGGGGCCGATCTGGGAACGACGCAATATCTCGATGCTTTCCAGCGCGCGAATTTCTGGCGCACCGTAAAGGGCAATCCGGATTATCACGTGCTGCTGGAGAGCGCCCCGGCGGTTCTCGAGCCACTAACCATCAAGGTTCCCAAAATCTCGGGGGACGAAGTGCGGCACTTCACGAGCGACGGCACACCGGTGGCAATCATCGGAATCGACGAGTTCGACGCGGCGCTGCAAGCCTACATGGTAGCGCACGCAACGCAGATCAGACCGAACGTTCTTCCGATCTTCATCACGTACCAGACGTATCTGATCATCAATCACGACATCAACAATGGTGTCGTCGGCGGTTACCACAGCGCCAACGCGCCGCAGCCAGCGGGCCAGACCTACTCCTACGCGACGTTCGTCGACAGCCGGCCGCATTTCTCGCAGGATGTCGAGGCGCTCTCGCATGAGATCGGGGAATGGATGGACGACCCGTTTGTCGACAACACCGTCAATTGCCAGGACAACACCGGCGGTGCGCTCGAAGTCGGCGATCCGCTGGAAGGCGACACCAACTGGGGAGGTTATCCCTACACCATCGGCGACTACACATATAACCTGCAATCGCTCGTGTTCATGCCGTATTGGGGCGACGTGAAGCGCGGCAAAACGCAGAAGCCGACCTCGGTCAATGGCTGGTTCACGTTCCAGGGCACACCCACTCAGAACCCAAACTCGCACGATTCCATCAGTGGTGTTTGCCCGGGGCCCCAGAATCCCTGAGCTTTCTTCCATGTCGATTTAGCAAGGGGGCCCTCGAGGGCCCCTTGTTGCTTTAGGCGCCAGCGCGGTCACCGCATCTGATACTTTGAGCAGACACGCCACGGCGATCTCGTGTCCGATTGGTGTTCATGCGAATACCCCGAAGACTTGACATTCGGAGTTCTGGAAACAGCACGCGGCTTCAACTAAACTTCGGGCGCTGGGCTGTGATTTCCGACGCTGGGTCGGACGTCCCAAGAGAGGCTAATCCAATGAAAACGCGGTTTGTGTCGCTCGCGCTCTTTGGCGCGCTCGCGACGATGACGGTTTCGTCCGGTGGAGTCCTGGCGGGCGTAAGGATGGAATCGGGCGTCAGCAAGAGCATCAAGGATGGTCGTGCGGTGCTAACACCATTCCACAGGATTGTGCGGGACAACACGACAGCCCTAGCGCGGTCTGACAAAGCCGGCGTAGCGCTGAGCTTGCCGCTGTGGCAGGGCAGCTTCGTTGACAAGACCCCGGCAACGCGAAACTTCACGATGGTGGGGACCGATCCCGCTACGCACAACAGTACGACCACCATTCCGGTCGTTATCGTGCCACTGAAAGTGCAGTTCTATTTTTACTTCGAACGCAAGTTCGATCCCGGGAGAGACGTGGTTGCCAACACAGGAGGAATAAACTTCGTGCAGACGGTATTGAATTCGCCGCTCTTCCGGTCTGTGGTCGATTTCAAGAGCGGCGACAAGAATCTGGGCCGAACCCAGTACCTCGATGCCTTCCAGCGCGGCAATTTCTGGAAGTCGGTTGTGACGACAAATCCCCAATATCACATCATGCTGGGCAGCCCGACTGTGCTGCCCTCTCAACTCGTCAGATTTCCGGGGAAGTATGAAAGCGGGGTCTGGACTATGGGCACAGCGAATGTCGGCCTGGTGGACGGCGATTATCTGGATTCGCAGATCCGCAGCATCATGACGAGGCTGACGCAGATCAATCCGAGCGTGCTGCCGATCTTCCTGACGGACAACATTTTGGTCAGGACAAGTCGTGATGGCAACTGTTGTATCGGCGGCTGGCACGGCTCGATCGGCTCCCAAACCTATATCTACGCTGGGTTCGTAGATGACACGAGCGGTTCCTCTTTCGGCTCGAGCACGACGTCGTTAGGCCATGAGCTTGCCGAATGGCTGGACGACCCCTTCAACGACAACAACGTGAATTGCACCGACGTCGGCGCGCTTGAAGTGGGCGACCCGCTCAATTTTTCTATCTATGAGTTTCCGGTGGGCGGCTACACCTATCGCCTCCAGTCGCTGGCCTACCTGCCCTATTTCGGCGCGCCGCGAAGCACGTCTGCCAATGGCTGGTACAGCCTGAACGGTTCGCATGCGCAGAATCCGAATTCGAACGATTCGGTCACTGAGATCTGCCCGGGTCCGCAGCGCCGCTGATCTGAACCTCAGATTTGGAATAACAAGGGCTCGCCCCCCCTTGCTTCCGTCTGCTGCCGTTCCACTCCGTTGCCGCCAGTGACACTAGACACGGTGACATTTATATCGTAAGACGATCTAATATTACCGATGTTTCGTCATCGGCAGCAGACAGGAAATCCGGGGCCGAGCCTTAAGGGGAAATCGTTGTTGGAGATTCGTAGCAAGGCGATTGCGCTATTTGCGGCGTCAATTCTGGGCTTCTCCACGGCAGACGCTGCCGTGCCGCAGGCTCTTCCCGGGCCAAAAAACCGTTTCCTCATCCTTCCGAACAATACGCCGGGACATGTCGCGCGAGCATACCGAACCGGGGCGCCTCTTGGCCAGTTGCCGCAATGGAACGGCAGTTTCGTGGATACGCTGGGCAGGACGATCAGCTTCACCATGGTGGGTCCAAACCCGGCGACGAGCAATGCCACCACCACGATTCCGGTCGTGGTCGTTCCCGTGCAGATCGTGTTTCCGCCCGACGAGGGTCACAAACGCTTCGATCCAAGCAGGCATGTGGTCAGCTCGACAGGCCGCACCGTGCTGCAGCTTGCGCTGCGATCTCCGCTCTTCAGATCGAACGTCAGGTTCGTCCAGGGCGGCGTCAATCTCGGGAAGACGCAATACATCGATGCATTTCAGCGTGGAAATTTTTGGCGCTTCGTGAAAACCAACTCGAATTACCATGTCTTGCTCGGCAGTCCGACCGTGCTGGACAAGCTGGTATTCACCGTTCCTTCCGGCCTCGGGCAGATCGAGAGCTTTAGCGATGGCGTGCAGCACGCCGTTGTCGACCTCGGTGCCGTCGACACGGCGTTGCAGACCTATATCGAGACGCACAAAGAGGTTCAGCCGGGCGTTCTGCCGATCTTCCTGACTTACAACACCTATCTCGAGACGAATTTTCAATGCTGCGTTGGCGGCTATCATAGCGCCGCCGGCGGGCCGCCTATCGGTCAGACCTACATCTACGCAACTTTTGTCGACGATCCGGGACAATTTTCGCAGGATATCGAGGGACTTTCCCACGAGATCGGCGAGTGGATGGATGACCCGTTCGTCGACAATGTGGTGGACTGCTCGGGCGACGAAACCGACGGATTCCTCGAAGCTGCCGACCCGCTGGAAGACGATACGAATTTCGGCGCCTATCCCTACAAGGTGGGCGGATATACCTACAATCTGGAGGCGTTCGTGTTCATGCCGTATTGGGGAGATGTGAACCGCGGCAAGAGCCAAAGGGCGCCGTCGCTGAACCGCTGGTTTACCTTCCAGGGTTCGCCGGCACAGAATCCGACCTCGCACGATTCTCGCACCGGCGTGTGCCCAGGTTCGCAAGGTGGCTGAAAACTGTAGCAGTCACTCATCCAAGGATAAGCAATCTACGGGCTGGTATGCTCAGCGATGGCCGAGCACGCGGTGCGGCACGTAAGGTTCTGCGAGCGCTTTCAGCTCTGCTTCGTCGAGCTTGAGTGAGGCCGCGGCAATGGCATCTTCGAGATGCTGCGGCTTGGAGGCGCCGACGATGGGCGCCGTCACACCGGGTTGCTGCAACAGCCATGCGAGCGCAATCTGTGCATTCGGCACGCCGCGCTTCTGCGCAATTTCGCCGACGCGGTCCACCACTGCGAAGTCCGCGTCCTGGTAGTACATCGTGTGGGCGAACTCGTCGGACTTCGCGCGGTCGGTTTCGCCCTTGTCCTGGCGGCGACGATTGCCGGCCAAGAACCCGCGCGCCAGCGGGCTCCACGGGATCACCCCGATATTTTCATCGCGGCACAGCGGCATCATTTCGCGCTCTTCCTCGCGATAGACGAGGTTGTAGTGGTTTTGCATGGAGACGAAACG
>DASXGS010000166.1:0-3333 GCA_036488975.1 Rhizomicrobium sp.
TGTTCGGCACGCGCATCTTGAGGCCCAGCATCAGGCCTTCTCCACGCACGTCTTGGAAAACCGATGGGTGATCGGCAATCAACGACGCGAATTGCTGCTTGGCGTAGTTGCCGATACGCTGCACATGCTCGAGAAACCCCGGCGCCAGTACCACATCGAGCACCGCGTTGCCCACCGCCATCGCCAGTGGATTGCCGCCGAAGGTCGAACCGTGTGTGCCGGTCACCATACCTTTGGCTGCTTCCGCGGTCGCCAAGCAAGCACCCATCGGAAAGCCGCCGCCGATGCCCTTGGCGATCGCCATGATGTCCGGCTCCACGCCGGCCCACTCATGCGCGAACAGTTTACCGGTGCGTCCGATGCCGGTTTGAATCTCGTCGAAGATCAGCAGCATGCCGCGTTCGTCGCACAGCCGCCGCAGCATGCGCAGGAATTCCGGCGGTACCGGCCGCAATCCGCCCTCGCCCTGAATCGGTTCGATCAGCAGCGCCGCCGTGGCATCGGTGATCGCTTCGCGCAGGGCCTTTTCATTGCCGAATGGCACCTGATCGAAGCCTTCCACCTTTGGCCCGAAGCCTTCCAGATATTTCGCCTGACCGCCTGCGGCGATGGCCGCCAAGGTACGGCCGTGAAAGGCGCCTTCGAACGTGACGATGCGAAAGCGCTCCGCCGCGCCATTCGCGAAATGGAAGCGTCGTGCCGTCTTGATAGAGGCCTCGATCGCCTCAACGCCGGAATTGGTGAAGAACACGGTGTCGGCAAACGTCGCATCGATCAGGCGCCGCGCCAGCTTCTCCTGCCCCGGCACGCGATACAGATTTGACGTGTGCCATAGGCGCTGCGCCTGTTGCGTCAGCGCTTCCACCAAATGGGGATTGGCATGCCCCAGCGCGTTCACTGCCACGCCGGCACCGAAATCGAGATAACGGCGACCGTCCTCGTCGAACAGATACGCACCCTCGCCGCGGGCGAACGCCACATCCGCGCGCGCGTAGGTGGGCAGCAGCTGAGGGAAGGACATGGCAGGCTCCGGAAAGGAGCGCGCGTTATGGGGGCCGGACTGGCCGGCGGTCAATCGGCCGGTCGCGGGGTCGATTCAGCGAGGCCGTTTTCGCCACGCGCGTGCTGCGCTATGAACACGCGGGGAAAAAGGGGCGCACGCCATGGGGGCAGCATCGGACACACGGGGCGGATGGCCCATTCTCCGGCTGCTGCTGACGCGGCCGTATTTGCTGACGGGCATTGCCATTGGGATCGTTGTGTATGTCGCTGCCGGCGCCTGGTTCGCGCGCGGCGTTACACGCGCGCTGATCGGCTGGGATTCTGGCGTGATCGTCTTTCTCGCGCTGATCTTCGTCCTTTACATGCCGCGCAGCGATCTGGCGCGCATGAAACAGAAGGCCCTCGAGCACGACGAGGGCGGCCGCTTCATCCTTCTGCTGACGCTGATTGCGGCGATCGCCAGCGTCGGCGCGCTGATTGCCGAGCTCGCGCTGGGCAAGGGGCGGCCCGGCATCGAGTTTCGCATCGCGCTTTCGGCGGGCACCGTGGTGCTTTCGTGGCTGTTTGTGCAGATCGTATTCGCGCTGCACTACGCACACATCTATTATCTCGCGGAGGAGAACGGGCAGCTGAAAGGCGGGCTGGAATTCGGGGAATGCGGCGAGCCGGATTACTGGGATTTCGTGCATTTCTCATTGGTGCTTGGCGCCACCTCGCAGACGGCCGACATCGGCTTCACTTCGCGCGAAATGCGGCGCATCGGCACGTGGCACACACTGATCGCCTTCGGCTTCAACACCGCGATCCTGGCGACGATGATCAACCTGGCGGCCAGCCTGTTCTAATCGAAGACTTGCCATGAAACCCGACCGCTGGCGGACGAACGGAACGGGAATTCCACTTGACGGGCAGGCTGAGTTGTTCTTATTGTGTTCGACGGAAAATTTGGTGTCTGGAAGGTTGAGCCGAGGTGCCCGGGAATGAAAATCGCGGAATCTGCCATTCAAACCCGCAATTTTGTTGCGCGTCGGATTCAGCCGCAGCGACAGTTTCCAGGAAGGTCACTTCGGCTCCGCCCCTTAGTTGTGGACAAGGGCTTGTAGGGAGCCCTTAGTGGTTGTGTGCGTTCCTGCTTCCGCTACGATATCTGGTGTCCCGCTGGTCACGTTGGCCTTGGCGGGCCCAAGGAGCGGGAGACCGGGGATGTGGACCGAAGAACGGGTGGATCAGTTAAAATCACTGTGGACCGAGGGATTGTCGGCGAGCCAGATCGCCCGGATGCTGGGCGAGGGCATCACCCGCAATGCCGTGATCGGCAAGGTACATCGGCTGGGGCTTGCCGGCCGGGCCACGCCCTCACGGATTGACCGCCCTCGCCTGCCCACTGCGCCGCGCCTCTATCACCCCCGCGAGCCCGAACCGCCGGTGGTGGAGGAGGAGCCGGTCAAGCTCGCGGACGGCAGCTTCGTGGGCGTGCTCACCATCAACGATCGCATGTGCCGCTGGCCGATCGGCGATCCCAGCGCAGACGAATTTCACTTCTGCGGCCGCAATCCCAAGCAGGGCTCCCCCTATTGCGAGGCGCATGCTCGCAAGGCCTATCAGCCACATCAGGTGCGTGAGCGGCGGCGAATGGCGAGCTAGCGGCGTTCCGGAAATAGCGAGCGCAGGCCTTCTGCGCTCGCTTCGCAAACGCCGCGTTCGGTGATGAAGCCGGTGACGAGGCGCGCGGGCGTGACATCGAATGCGGGATTGGCCCCAGGCGAGCCAGGCGCGGCGATCTCGACAGTTGCGACGCCGCCATCCGCCAACCGGCCCGTCATCTTCAACAGTTCGTCGGACGAACGTTCCTCAATGGGAATGTCGCGGCCGGAGTGGAGCGACCAGTCGATGGTGGAGGAGGGCAGCGCCACATAGAACGGCACATTGTTGTCCTTCGCGGCGAGCGCCTTCAGATAGGTGCCGATCTTGTTGGCGACGTCGCCATTGGCGGTGACGCGATCGGTGCCGACGATGCAGAGATCGACCTCGCCTGCCTGCATGTAATGGCCCCCGGCGTTGTCGGCGATGATGGTGTGCGGCACGCCATGTGCGCCAAGTTCGAAGGCGGTAAGCGAGGCGCCCTGGTTGCGCGGCCGGGTCTCGTCGACCCAGACGTGGAGCGGGATTCCGGCCTCGTGCGCGGCATAGATCGGTGCCGTCGCCGTGCCGATATCGACGGTGGCGAGCCAGCCGGCATTGCAATGCGTGAGCAGGTTGACGGGCCCGTTCCCTTTGCGGGCCGCAATCGCCTCGAGCAACGGGACGCCATGGCGTCCGATCGCCTGATTG
>DASXGS010000002.1:0-3444 GCA_036488975.1 Rhizomicrobium sp.
GCGCTGCGATTTGAGGGAGCCGGCTGGTATGTGAATGACTACGCCGGAAAGGGCGGCGCGAAGAAAGCAGACGGAGCCGGAGACGCCTCCACTGCGTCAGCTTCCGATGCTTCCAATGGGAAGGAATCGAAGACCGAGGCGAAGGCTGGCACAGCGGACAGCGGGGCAAGTGCTGCCACGGCGACTCCGGCAGCAGCGCCTGCGGCTTCCAGCACGGCTACGAGTTCTTCGTCGGGTAGCTAGCGCTGCTCTGTGAGTCAGGCAAGTAGCGCGAGGCTATTTGGTTTCCAACAAACTTAGTTGAACATCGTCGGTGCGGGGGTAGCGCGCGGGCAATATCTCCTGCACATCGACCCACTGGGTGGGATAGTTGCCGGTGTAGCAGGCCGTGCAGTAGCCGGTATGGCCGTCACTACAGGAGTGCAACAGGCCGTCGAGCGAAAGATAAGCCAGCGTGTCGGCTTCTATGTACTGCCGGATCTCTTCTACGGATTTGTTCGCACCGATCAGATCGCGCTTGCTGGGCGTGTCCACTCCGTAAAAACAGGGCGAGATCGTCGGTGGGCAACTGATGCGCAGATGCACTTCCTTTGCGCCCGCGCCACGCACCATGCGCACGATCTTGCGGCTCGTCGTTCCGCGGATGATCGAGTCGTCGATGAGGATGACCCGCTTGCCTTCAAGAAGATTCCGCACCGGATTGAGCTTGAGCTTTACGCCGAAATCGCGCACCCGCTGCTCGGGTTCGATGAAGGTGCGTCCGACGTAATGATTGCGGATGAGGCCGAAGCGGAAAGGGATCTTGGCTTCTTCCGCGTAACCCAGGGCTGCCGTCACGCCGGAGTCAGGCACGGGAACGACAACGTCGGCGGGAACGTGGGACTCGCGGGCAAGCTGACGGCCCATCTGATCGCGGCTCTCCTGCACCCAGCGGCCATAGATGCGGCTGTCGGGGCGGGCAAAGTAGACGTGTTCGAAGATGCAACTGGCCTGCGCGACGCCGTTTGAAAACTGCCGTGACGTGACGCCGTCTGCTGTCACCATCACCAGTTCGCCGGGAAGAACATCGCGCTCGTACTCGGCTCGCAGCAGGTCGAATGCGCAGGTTTCTGAGGCAAAGACGATCGTATCCGGCCCGTCGGTATTTCGGATGCGGCCCATCGAGAGCGGCCGGAAGCCGCGCGGATCACGGGCGGCAAAGATGCGGTCCCGCGTCATCATGACGATGGAGAAAGCGCCCTCGACCTGGCCCAGCGAATCGGCGATTGCGTCCACCAGAGACGCTGCCTTCGAGTGCGCGATGAGCTGAACGATGATTTCCGAGTCGGAAGTAGTTTGGAAGTAGGCTCCCGCGCGTTCCAGCTTTTCGCGCAGGTTGCCGAGGTTGACGAGATTGCCGTTGTGGGCGATTGCGATCAGGCCCTTGGTGGAATCGACGCGGATCGGCTGGGCATTGAGCAGCGCCGAGTCGCCAGTGGTCGAGTAGCGCGTGTGGCCGATTGCCATCTCACCGGGCAGCTTGCGCAGCACATCTTCGGTGAAGATTTCGGAGACCAGGCCCATGCCTTTGATGTTCGAGAGATGATGGCCGTTCGCTGTGGCGATACCCGCCGACTCCTGGCCGCGATGTTGCAACGCGTAGAGGCCGAGATAGACCTGGCGTGCGGCTTCGGGGTGGTCGTAAACAGCCATGACGCCGCACTCTTCGCGAAGCTTGGGGTCTTCTTCAGGGACCACGGAACAGGGCTCAGGGCTCAGGGAATCGGCGTCGAGGACGGTGTCGGAGATGCCTGGGACATCTTGGTAGAGCAGCCGGGTCATGCCAACACCTCGTCGTGAAGGGCCGCTTCGAGCGAACTGGCCCACGGCTTTCGAAGTTCGTCGATAGAGCATTCAATCAATGCATTCCCCGTGTCCGAGGAGGTTCCCTCAGCGACACTGATTTCCAATCTTCCAGCCACCGTTTCTCCAATCAGCCAACACGACAGTTCCGGATAGCTGAAGACCAGTTCTTCGATCTTTTCCTTGTTTGCCGGCGGACAGGTCAAAATCACCTGTGTTGCGGGCTCTCCAAAGAGCGCGATGGCCGCCGGGGCGCCATCGATCGGGATGCATCCCACGCGGGCTCCAATCGAATTGCGGAATCCCGCCTGCGCCAGCGCCACGGCTACCCCACCGTCGGAAATATCACATGCCGAGGAAATAAGGCCCTGTTCGGAAAGCTCGGCGAGGCACTTATGCAACTGCCATTCCGCTTCAAGATTTAGATACGTCGGTTCGCCCCAAAGTTCGCCTAAAATTTCTTTGGCGTATTCCGTCGATCCAAACTCGGTCAGGGCAATCTCGGGGACATTCGCGCCCATCCCTTCGCCGATTACGAGAACGAGGTCGCCGGCCTGCCGAAAATCAGCCGGGACGGCCCTGGTCACGTCCTCAAGAATGCCGACGATGCCTAGAACCGGCGTCGGATAAATCCCTACCCCCTTGGTTTCGTTGTAGAGGGAGACGTTGCCGCCGGTAATCGGCGTGCCGAGCGCGGTGCAGGCCTCGGCGATGCCGTCAATTGCCGCGGAAAGCTGCGCCATGATTTCAGGCTTTTCCGGATTGCCGAAGTTGAGGCAATTCGTCGCGGCAACGGGGGTTGCTCCCGTACAGGCAACCTTACGCGCAGCTTCGGCGACGGCGTGCATGGCGCCCAGTTTTGGGTCAAGATAACACCAGCGTCCGTTGCCATCGAGAGCCATCGCCAGGCCGCGCTCATGTCCGGGCGTGCCGGTTCCCTTGATGCGCATCACGCCGGCTTCGCCGCCGGGCCCCTGCACCGTATTGGTCTGGACCATCGTGTCGTACTGCTCATGCACCCAGCGCTTGGAACAGACATTGGCGCTGGCCAGCAGCTTCTTCAAATCGGCTGCGTAGTCGCGAGGATGATTCAGCTCACTGAGAGCCGCCTGCGATGGCTCGGCAGCAACCGGCGCCTTCCAGGTACCGACAGGGCGGTGATAAAGCGGAGCGTCGTCGGTCAGCGACTCATTCGGAATATCGGCGACGAGCACGCCATGATGGCGAATGCGAAGACGCGGCTCCGGCTTGACAGTACCAACGATGACCGCGTCGAGACCCCACTTGGCGAAGACGTTAAGGACTTCGTGCTCGCGTCCGGACTCGGCCACCAGCAGCATGCGCTCCTGGCTCTCCGAAAGCATGACTTCGTAGGAATTCATGCCGGTTTCGCGCTGCGGAACGTTGTCCAGTTCAACATCGAGACCGACGCCGCCGCGTGCGCCCATCTCGCAGGTGGAACAGGTCAGACCCGCCGCTCCCATGTCCTGAATGCCGACGATTGCGCCGGTCTGCATGGCTTCGAGGCAGGCCTCGAGCAGCAGCTTTTCCATGAACGGATCGCCGACCTGCACGTTGGGCCGCTTCTGTTCGGTGCCTTCG
>DASXGS010000172.1:0-1677 GCA_036488975.1 Rhizomicrobium sp.
CGCCGACGACGGGTCAAATCATCCAGGTGAACGGCACAATGCGCCGGCAGCGCTAGCCGCACACAGGTTCCGCAGACGGCGCGGCCCCGGGGAAGGCGGCCTGACCCGGCGCATCCGCGGCCGGGTTGTGGCCGCGTCCGTCACGGTGGGCTGCAAGCGTGCTAGGCTGCCGGCATTGAAGCAAGCGCCCGCGAAGCTGCGGGCCCAATGTCTGGGGGACGAACATGCGTCTGACGAAACTTTCAATTCCGGCTGCAGCGATCGCATGCGCCTGCGCGGGCACTGCAATGGCCGCTGCGACACAGGTGAATATCGCGGATCCGAAAGCCACCACGCGCGCCGCGCGCGTCGAGTTGGGCAATCGCCTTGCGGTGCAAGAGGTGCCGCCCGCGACCTTCTTTCACTCAGGCGCCATCCTGTCGAACGCGGGCGATTGCGTCGTCGTGGTGACGGCGCCGGCGAGAAAGTCGATCGTCGTGCGCCAGGTGCGCGTGAACGTCACCGATATCGTGGGCGGCGTGACCGGCGGCAACAATAGCGTCGTTCTTTTCTTCGGTTCGGTTTGCAACGAAGTTGTCGGCGAGGTGAATCCCGGTGCCGTTGGCCTGAGCACCATCACCTTCGATCCCGGTCTCGTGCTTCCCGCCGGCGGCACGCTGGCCGCGACCGCCTTCGGCTCGCCCAGGGCGCATCTCGGTCTCGACGGCTACACGGTGGACTCCACTGTCGCGCCGGCGATCGGGCCGTAGCGCGCGGATACGCCGCGTCCGCCGCCTCTGCGCTGACTGCCGACACACAACGGAAGAGCGCACGAAAATTTTCGAACCTCGCCGCGATGGCGAGGGAATTCATCACGCAAAAAGGGAATCGCGAATGGCACTCACGCCCACGCGGGCGGAAGGCGAGCAGGCGCCTCGCCCGCCCCGGATGACGCTTGTTTCGTTCGGACGCGAGGAGATCAATCCGGACGCAATCGATCACACGATGATGCGGATGTTCCTGCGGCTCGTGGTTGATTTTTCGATCGAGGACAACATGAAAGAGGACGAACTCAGGAAAGACGATCCGAAGCGCGAGCGCCACGCCCGCATCCTCGCCAATCTCGAACGCAGGCTCGAGCGCATTGCAAATTTCGAAACCAGCCGTGCCGCCGCGCGCATGAGCAGAGCTGCAGCCAACAATGAAGACGCCCGAAGACTACTCGAAGCTCGAATTGATCGCTTCCTCGAAGCAAAGTTCAAAATACCGATATCTGCGCGAGTTGAATAACGATGAAGCGTGGTACCTGGGCACCGCGTGGAAATACAATGCCCGTCCGAGTCAGCTGCCGCCGGAAGGCGACTGGAACTCCTGGCTGTTTCTCGGCGGGCGCGGCGCGGGCAAGACGCGCGCGGGCGCGGAGTGGGTGGCGGGGCACGTGCGCAGGGCCCGGGCCAAACGCATCGGCCTCATCGCCGCCACCCATTTCGAGGCGCGCGCCGTGATGGTGGAAGGCGAATCGGGCCTGCTCGGCATCAGCGAGGGGGCGGAGTACGAACCGTCGCTGCGGCGCGTGCGGTGGAGCTCCGGCGCCGAAGCCCATGTGCTCTCCGCCGAGGAGCCGGATTCGATTCGCGGCTTTCAGTTCGATCTCGCCTGGGCGGACGAGTTCTGCAAGTGGGCCGATCCGCAATCGGC
>DASXGS010000276.1:0-1521 GCA_036488975.1 Rhizomicrobium sp.
GACCGAACGCGGTATCTCGCCGAATGCGGCCGCCGAAATGCTCAGCTTCGAGGCCCTGATCGGCGCCGGCATAGCGGTTGTGGGCGGCATGGTCGGCGAGAAGGTCAGCCCGAAGACGCTGCTTATCGTGGCACTCGTTGCACTGATCGCGGGCATGACGGGGCTTGCCGAAGCACACGGCTATCCGCTCATGTTCGTGTACGCGCTGGGCGTGGGTATCGGGTTCGGGCTCAGCTTTGTGGCATCGACGATGCTGCTGCTCAATTATTTCGGCCGCACTGCCTACCTCGAGCTTTATTCGGTGATGTGCCTGCTCAGCACGGCGGCAGCGTTCGGGCCGGCCGTCGGCGGCTGGGCGCACGATACGCTCGGCAGTTTCGCCGGCGTGTTCCTGCTTTGCGCGGTTGCCGCACTGATCATGCTGATCGCCACAATCTTCATGCATCCTCCGGTGCTGAGTACCGCGCGGCGCGCGGGCGCGGCATCAATACCGGCGTCCGCACCGGATCGCGCATGAAACGCTGGCTAATCACTGGAATCGGAAGCGGCTTAGGCGCCGCCCTCGCACAAGCAGTGCTCGCGCGCGGCGACAGGGTTGCGGGGACAGCGCGCAATCGTACCGCGTTGGCGGAATTCGAAGCGCTGGCGCCGGACCGCGCCTTCGGGTTCGAGCTCGATCTGCGCAACGACACGAATATCGCGGAGGTGGGCAAAGCCGCCGAAGCTGCGTTGGGCGACATCGACGTGTTGCTGAACAATGCCGGCTATGGCCTTGTGTGCGCCATCGAGGAAGCGAGCGCCGCCGAGGTGCTGGATCAGTTTCAGGTGAACGTGTTCGGACAGCTCGCGATGATCCGCGCGGTGCTGCCGTTCATGCGGGCGCGCCGCGCCGGGCACATCGTGAACGTCACCTCGGTGAGCGGGCTCGCCACATGGGCCGGCACCGGCATCTACTGCGCCAGCAAGTTTGCGTTCGAGGCGATCGGGCAATGCCTTGTGCAGGAAGTTGCCGAGCTCGGCATCAAGGTGACGAACGTGGAACCCGGCGGCATGCGTACCGACTACGCCGGCCGCTCACTGGTGCTCTCACAGAATACGATTGCGGATTACGACGGCACCGCGCGGCAGGCGAAACACATCCTCGCCGACCACGCCGGAAAGGAAAGCGGCGATCCAGTACGTGTGGCGGAAGCCATCCTGAAGATGGTCGATTCCGAAAACCCCCCGCTGCATCTGCTGCTGGGCGCGGATGCGCTGCACTACGCCGAACGCCAGTTCGACTCGATCCGCGCGGACATCGAAAAATGGAAGCCGGTCACCTTGTCGACCGCCTTCCCGGAAAATTCCTGAGCGGACCTACTCGCGCGTGTAGTTCGCTGGAATTTGCGGATTTTCGCCGGCCTTCCCCCACAGCACGATCTCGTTGCCCCACGGATCGCGGAAGGCGTGATTGAAGCCGTTGAATTCCTTCCAGTAGTGATCGCGCCACAAAATGGTGGCGCCGCGCTCCACCGCCCGCGC
>DASXGS010000281.1:0-9401 GCA_036488975.1 Rhizomicrobium sp.
GCGCAGCGCTCAACTTCCAGCCGAAGGAAGACTGATGTTTCGTGCCGACCGTCCGACGGGCACGCCGGAGGAAGTCTATGCCGAACTCGCCCGCCAGGCGCGCGGGCTGTTCCGGGGCGAGCGGGATGCCATCGCCAATGCAGCGAATTTATCCGCCTTGGTCTATGGCGGCCTGGCCGACGTAAACTGGGCCGGGTTCTATTTCCTGAAAGGCGCCGAGCTGGTGCTCGGACCGTTTCAGGGCCGGCCCGCGTGCATACGCATACCTGTCGGCAAAGGCGTCTGCGGCACGGCGGCGGCGCGCCGCCAAACCATTGTGGTTCCGGATGTCGAGCAGTTTCCAGATCATATTCCGTGCGACAGCGCATCACGATCGGAGATTGTGGTGCCGTTGATGAAGGGCGCGCAGCTGACCGGAGTCCTCGATCTCGATAGTCCGGTGCTTAGTCGGTTCACCAGTGCAGATCACCGGGGGCTGGAGGCCCTGGGCGCGCTGTGGTGTGACTCAAGCGACGTGCGCTGAGCGCCGGCAAAAGAGAAGCGGCCGGGCGATCACCGCACGGCCGCCGTCGTAAGAGGCGTATTCTATTCTTCTCCCGCAGCGTGAGACCGGGCCTCGTCTTCGGCCTGCTGCAATTCCGCGCCTTGCGGGCCTTCCAGCGCCGCTTCGGCATCCTTGCCCATGCGGCCGATCTTGTTGCGGTTGCGGCGCACGAAGTCGGTCTGCGCTTTGCGGAAGTGACGGGAGGCGGTGTAACTGCCTTCGCCTTCGACCTGGCTGCCGCCCTCGCCACCGCTTTCGCCGCCGGCCGGGCCAGCCGATGTTGCTGCGCCAGACGTCTGGCTTGCGCGCGCTTTGCGTCCGCGATTGCCGGCAGATCGGCTTATCTTGCGGGCCGCCTTGCGCGTTGAACGCGCAGTCGTTCCGGCAGAGCGTCCGCCGCGTGCTGCCTTGCGTCCGCCGCGTGCTGCCTTGCGTCCGCCGCCCGCCTTCCGGCCGCGCTTGCTGGGGGCCTTGCGTGCGCCTGCTTTGCGAGCGCCGGCTTTCGAACGCGTCTGCGACGCCTTGCGTCCGCCGCGCTTAGAGGCTGCTGCCTTGCGCCCGCTGCGTTTCGACGCCGCCTTCTTGCGTCCACCTGCTTTGCGGCCCGCCTTCGATTTCGCTCTTGCCATGAAGTTCTCCTCCATTGTGCGCCGTTGATGGCGCGCCCCGTCGACAACGATCAACGGGCAATGCGCAATGAATGTTCCGCGCGTGCAAAGAGTCAAACGTTTTTGCGATTCACATCTGCCTTTGTGCCGCGAATGCGATTGCCTCGTCACTTTCGCGCGACAGCGACCGCACGGCAGTGCGGCTTTCCTCGACCAGTATAGCCGCGCCGGCGATGAAGGCACAAAAGCCCACGGCTCCGGAAGTAACCGCGACGGCGACAACCCACATGCCCAACGACCGTACGGTCACCTCCGCCAACACCGCGCCCGAAATGGAGCCAAGCGTCGCAATGGCAAAGCAGGCCGCTGCGAAATAGAAGCAGACCAGAGCGCGGCCGATCAGCAGCACGCGCCGATGCACCTCCGGCATCTCGTCGCGAAACGAGGGGCGCAGGGGCGTTTCGCCCGCTTCTGAAAAGCGGTCGGCCAGAAATCTCGCGCGGTCTACCGCTCTGGCAAAACGGTTGCTCGTGCTGAGCACCAACAACGTGGTGGCATTGGTCAGCAGCGCCGGACCGCCGACATAGGAGAGCACAATGAAAGGGTTCGCGAGGGCCATCGCGCGAACCTATCACACTCCCGCTGCGCCCTGTCTCGCCGCCTCGACGAACGCCGCGACTCGCGCGACGTCCTTGGTGTGACTGCCATCGGGGTTATCGGTCTTGGTCTTCGAATCGACACCAGCTGGACGCGACGTGCGAATGGCGCTCAGAACGTTTTCGGGCCCCAGTCCTCCCGCGATGATGACGGGAATGCGCACGGTTTCCACGATGCGCCGGTCCAAATCCCAATTGTGTTCGACTCCCAGCGCGCCTATCTGACGATCGGCCGGATCGCAGCTGTCGAGCAGCAGCGTATCGGCAATACCATCGTAGAGGCGTGCCAATTCGATACTGCTCTCGTCGATCACCGGAATGCTGCGTATGATAGGAAGCGCAGGGAGCAGGCGCTTCAGCTCGCGTACCTTCTCGAGACCGAGCCGCTCAGGCGCGGCGCCGAGATGGAGGATATCTGGCGAAAGGTTTCTCGCGATGTCCGAAATGACGCTGACGTCACCGGACAGCGAAAGCGCGCACCGTTTCGCGCCGCCGGATAGGCCAGCGAAAATCCCCGCCGCCCGTCCGATCGGCTGTTCGCGTGGAAATTCGCCGGGCCCAACCAGCACGCCGATGTGGTCCACGCCAAGCTTGCAGAGCGCGGCCGCCTCCTCCGCACTCGTGATCTCGTAAATCTGCACAATCACTGTGTCGCGCGAGAGAGCCTTTGACCGAATGTGAGGCCGCGGCCCGTCGTGCCCGCTTACGGGATGGTGAGCGTTCCGATCTGCTTGGGGCCGAAACAATCATTGCAAGGACCGTCGGCGTTGGCTGGCCCGCCGAGGAAGTTGAGATGCGCAATGGTTCCGTCATTCGCCGGCCCTGCGGTCGCCCCGGCGCGAATCGTTCCGGAGCTCACGGTGCTGGCGCCTATCGTTCCGGTGAAAGTGAAACTGGTTGCATCGGCATCAGGACCATATTCGCTCGTATCGGTGGCCCATCCGGTATGAGTGAACAACGAGCCTGGCGGGTGATTGGTCTTCCCGTCGTCGCTGTAGCCGGGCACGATCACAACGCTGTGGCCCGCCGGTATCTTGCCGATGGTGTAGCGATCTTTCGTGATCTCGTTCTTACGATTCCTCATGAGTGTGAAAACCGCACGGGTGATCGGGCTCGCGCTCGTGTTGGTGATCTGGAATGCGGGCGAATCCACGGGCGGATTGAGGCCGATGCTATTGGTATAGGTGCAGGACGGCGCGTAGTAGCAGACGGTGATCGTGCCGACGTTCGTCTGGGCCGTAGCCGGGACTGCCAGCCACCCGATAACCGCGGCGCCAGCCACAACCGCGCGCAAGACTCCGTTGAAATGTGACATTTGACTCCCCCTTTCAACAACAACATCGCCATTTGGCGCACCCGACAGGATTCGAACCTGTGACCTCTGCCTTCGGAGGGCAGCACTCTATCCAGCTGAGCTACGGGTGCCTCTGGCGCTGTATAGCGCGGCCACCTTTCATGCCGCAAACGCGAGCCTTGGGCGCCCGCGGCCCTCGCGCGCACGTGCTTTGCGGAACAGCGGCGCAGCACCGCCGTTTCCGATCCGCTACACGTGGAGAATAGCATGTTGAAATCTGTCTTTTGCGGTGCCGCCCTGGCAGCGGTTGTATTGGTGAGCGGGTCTGCCGTGGCTGCCGGAGCACCATCGCGCGACGACTTCCTCAAGAATGCCATCATGGGCGACAATTCGGAAATCAAGCTCGGTGGCCTGGCAGCGCAGAAGGCCGGCAGCCCCGCCGTGCGCGCCTATGGCCGAACCCTGGTGAAGGACCACACCAAAGCCGAGGCGCAGGCCACCCGCCTTGCCGCAAAGATCGGCGTCAATCCGCCGTCGCGCGCGCTGCCGAAAGCAGATGCCGAATACCTAAAGCTGCGGCTGTTGTCTGGCAGCAATTTCGACCAGGAATTCGTGGACTACATGGTCAAGGACCACAAAGAGGACATTCACGATTTCTCGGAAATGGCCCGATCGCACCGAGGACCGGTGGCAGGGTTGGCGGCGCAACAATTGCCCACCTTGCGCAAGCACCTTGAGATCGCCCAGCAGCTGAAGAACGAAACTTAACGCTCGAGACTCTCCGTTTTCGCGGGACACTCGCCGATCACATTGGCGATTGTTCCCATTCATCCGCCCGGGAAACCCTTGCTTTTGCCTGGGCGCGGCGCGCGTGATGGCCGCATGAGATGAACGGGGGTCTTCATGCACACCGCAATGAAGTGCGCAGGCGCAGGAATGGCGGCGGCAATGTTTTCATTCGCGCCAGCCGACGCGGCCGTGCTCGTGCCGGTTCCGCATGTGCCGAATGCCACGGCAACCATGGTTTTCGGAATCAACGACAGCAATGTCATCGTGGGCAGCGCGGTAAGCAAAAACGACAGGCTGGAACGAGGCTTCTACGGCCCGCTCGGCGGACCATACACCAGCTTCGATGCGGGACCGGGCGGTACACGCGCGCTCGCCATCAGCAACGATGGGCACGTCGTCGGCTATGCAAATTCCCAAGACGGCGAAACGGATACCCAGCCGGTGTTCGAGCGCTGGCCCGGCGGCAAAACCCGGACCGTCATGGACGCCGGCAGCCCGGTTTACGGGGCGGCCAGCGGCATCGCTAACGCGACAAATGCCTTCGTCGGCGATTTCTGGGACTGGGGTGACTATGCCATCAGCCCCTTCCGCGGCCATCACGGCCAGTGGAGTCGCGATATCAGGCTCAGCGGGTTCCAGTTTTCGGCGGCCACTGGCATCAATAGCACTGGCGTCATCGTGGGCTTCGGGGCCACCGATCACGTGCACGGATTTGTGCTCAATGGCAACCGCAAGAGCATCGCGCTGGTCGATTTTCCAGGCAACAAGACCGATGCAACTGAACTACACGGCATCAACGACAACGGGCAGGCCGCCGGTCAGTGGTTCGACATCTACAACACGCCGCACGGCTTCGTGCTCGATCTGGCGACGAACACCTTCACGGAAATCAAGGTCCGCGGCGCGACGCATGTTCAGGCATGGGGAATCAACTCCGCTGGCGCAATCGCGGTGACGAGCGACAAAGGCTCGTTCATCTGGTGCGCAGTGGACTCGAGTTGCCCTTCCTCCGGCGCCGCAATTCGCGTCGACGCGCCGGTGCATCGCGGCACAGGAAAGCCGATCCGGCTGCAATAGGACAGCCGTCGGAGCATTGGCGCGAGCGGTTGTCAGCCCGCCGTGCCCAGCTCCTTCATCAGACGATAGGTGAACTCGACCGTCTGATAGAAATTGCCCTTCTCGTTGCGCTCGTCGCGGCCATGCATGCGGTCATCGTCGATGTCGTTCCAGCCGCCGCCGACGCCATAGGTGGGCATGCCGGCCGCGCGGGAGAAGATGGAGTCGGTCGCGCCCGCCGCCATCACCGGCATCACCAGCACGCCGGGCCACATCGCATGCACCACCTTGGTGACCTTCGCCATCACCTTGGGATCCGGCACCGTCTCCTTCGCTTCCTGGACCGGCTCCATTAGCGTGACCTTGATGCCTGGGTCGCCCGCCACCTTCTCCAAGGTTGCGCGCGTCTGCTCCACACTTTCGCCGGGGAACACCCGACACTGGATGGTGGCATTGGCGCTGGAAGGCAGCGCGTTCTCCTGCACGCCCGCTTTCAGCATGGTGGCGACGCAGGTGGTGTGCACGATGGCATTGATCGGAATGTCTTTCGCCAGCCGCGCGGCCGCCATCTGATCCACTGGTTCTTTGGACAACGCCAGCAGATCGGCGCGCTTCTGGCCTGTCGCTGTGTTCGCGATGGCGGCGAAATAGGCGCGCGTGGTGGCGTTCGTCTTGTACGGAAACTGGTACTGCGCCAGCTTCATAAGGCCGTTCGCCAACTGGTAGATCGCGTTGTCCGGCCGCGGCTCGGAGGAATGACCACCGCGATTGGTCGTCTCCATTTTGAACGTCATGTAGGTTTTCTGGACAGTCTCGACACTGAAATCGAGTCGCTTGCCATTCCGGATTTCACCCGAACCGCCGTCGGGATTCATCACCAGGCCTGCATCCACCAGATCGCGCTTTTCCTTAACGAGAAAGTTCGGCCCGTCCTGTTCGAGCCCCACTTCTTCATCGGCGGTGAACGCCACGATCAAATCACGATCGGGAACGAAGTGCTCCTTCTTCAGGCGAATGAGTGCGGCGGCCGCCGCCGCGTCCTCGTCCTTCATGTCGGAGGTACCGCGGCCATAGTAGTAGCCGTCCTTCTCGGTGAACTTGTAAGGATCGAGACCGGGCGTCCAATCTTCCTTCTTCGCGTCCACCACATCCATGTGGCAGATCCACATCACCGGCTTGCCCTTCCCTTTGCCCTTCAGGCGCACCACCACGTTCACCTGCTTCGGGTATTTGGTTTCCGGCACCACATGGATTTCCGAATCGGTGAAGCCGTTTGCCTTCAGATACTTCACCAGGATGTTGGCCACTCCGCCGGTGCCGACGTCGTGCACCGAACGAATCTCCACAATGTCGCGGAAGATGTCGTGCGCGAGCTTCTGGTTGTCCGCGGGCGGCATGGGGCCCGGCGGCGCCGTGTTGGGCGCGGCTGCTATGGCTCCGCCTGCAATCACAATCGGCAAGACGGTCTGCTTCAATGCGCGCGCAAATGACGACATGGAAACCCCTTCGAACTGGCGGGGCGCAAGCTAACGGCGGGCGCCGTCAGCAACAAGAGTTCGGGCTATGCAACCGGCGGACGAAACGCTCCGTCCCAATCGTCGGGCGGGGGATGGGATTCGTACCATTCGATCCGCGCCAATTGCAGATCGTAAAGGCTGGGAATGGCACCGGATAGGTTACGGCATTGGCCGATCAGTTGGCGCGCATCGGCCCAGCGCCGCTCGCGTATGGCCTGGAACAGGTGCTCGTGGAAGGTGGAGAGCGCCCGGAATTTCGGCGAGGCGCGCACCAGTGGGTTGCCGAGCAGGGCATAAATGCGCTCCGCGCGATTCTCCGCCGCGATGCAATCCACTTCCACGAACGCAAATCCCTTCTCCGCCGCATTGCGGATTTCCTCGCCCACCAGAATCGCCGGCCCGTATTTCGCGGACAGCACGCGCAACATCTGGGCCCGGTCGACACATTCCCCCGCAACCGCGAAGGCGCCATCGGCGAACGTGCCGGCGAGCGCCGCGCCGCCGGCAATGCCGGCGCTGATTGCGACGGTGTTCTCCGGATCGCTCGAGCCGGGCAGCCGGATCTGCGCGGCCGCCGCCATGATGCGCGTCGCGGCCTCGCAGGCGTGCCCCGCCGCTTCTGCGTCTTCTGTGGTTGCATTCCACGCCGCTGCGAAGCGGTCGCCGGATGCCGACACAACCGCGCCTCCGGTCTCATTCACGACAGCGCGGAATTCATCCATGGCATGCGCTACGAACGGCGCAGCGTGTGCCGTATCCTCGAACGAGTCGAGCAGCGACGGGAACTGCCGAATGCCGCAGCTGAGATACACAAGGTGGCGCTTTGTGCCTGTGGCTGCCGGTCGCGCCATTTCTGCCACCTCCGTTTCCTCGGCGGCCACCGGAACAACCGTGACGCGGCTGCGGGGGCGCGCGCCAACCGTGCTGCTGATCAGCGCGCCGCTCACCCAAACGAGCGCCAGCGCAGCCGACGGACTGATCGTGTCGAAAAACACCTTCGCTTTGGCATACAGAAGCCAGCTGATGCCGCCGGCCCCGGACACAATCAGCAACGTCACGATGAAGGCGGCGATGATCCGTCTGCGGCCGAGCAGCACCAACAGAATGAGTCCGGCCGCGAACAGCAGCCAGAGCTGCGGCCACAGCGCCGCGGCATTCCCCCCCCACACCTCAGGTCGAATGTCGCCCAACGCCTGAGGCGTCGGAGTTGCGGGCATTGCCGCATCCCTCACATGCGACCAGGCCGCATAGGCATCGCGCTGCACGTGCTGCAGCGCTGTCGTGACGCCGCCGAGATCGAGCGTCATCACACACGCCAGCAGCAGCAGCACGAGGAACGGCACGAACCAGCTGAGGAAGCTGCGGCGATATCCGGGGTAGCTCATCGCCCTTGCATAACGCGCTCGGACCGGATGGTGGCAAGTGCTCTTTCTGCGGCAATTTTGTTTCGTGACGCTAGCGTCATTTTCCTTGCCTGTTGAGAAAAAGCAGGTATTCTGCCCTCCTGCCACTTCCTGCGGAGGCCCTCTTGGACAACATCACGAAGGATCCAGCCTACAACGCTGTCGATCCGCACGATTTTCCCGCCATGCTGGACGTCAACCGCTACGGCCAGCGCTCCACCGCCTTCGACAAGATCATCTCCGCGACCCACGACCATTTCTGGGATCCGCTGGACAAGAAATACATCGATTTCTCCGTGCCGTTCGAAATGGACAAAGAGTACCTCGTCAACCCGGCGCTGAACGGTGACCTCAAAACCGCCATTGCAGACAAGCTCGACGAGCGCGGCAAGATCAGGCTGGTGAACTACGACACCTGGTGGTCGTTCTCCTCCATTCTGCACGGCGAGCAGGGCGCGCTGTCGCTTTCGGCATCGCTGTGCCACATCCTGCGCGATCCCGGCGCGCAGGAATACGCCGCCAACCAGACTCGCGAAGAAGCCCGCCACGTCACCGCGTTCTCCAAGTACATTCACGCCCGCTGGGGCAAGCCGGTGCAGGTTGGGCCTGCGCTCGGCGATCTCCTGAACGAACTCGTCGGCTCCCCGCTGGTGTGGAAGAAGCTCGTCGGCATGCAGATGCTGATCGAGGGCTTGGCGATGGGCGCGTTTGCCACCTTCTTCAAGGAGGGGCGCGATCCGCTGATGGTGAAGGTCTGCCAACTGGTGATGACCGACGAAGCCTTCCACCACAAATTCGGGAAGATTTGGGCCGACCGCACCATACCGCACCTCTCGAAAACCGAGCACGAGATGATCGAGGATTGGGCGGCGCAGGTGTTCCAGGTGCTGCTGTTCAATCTCGGCTCGCCGAACCAGAAGGAATGGATCTACCGCGAGCTCGGCCTCGATCCGGCCTGGTGCCAAGCCGCCTTCATGGAGGCGCTGACCGATGCCGCCATCCGCGCCGACATGGCGGACGCCACCAACATTTTCCGGGTGCTGATCAAGACGCTGCTCAAGGCCGGCATCATCACCGACCGTACCCGCGGCGTGTATGCGGCTTACGTTGACATGGCGGAGCTCTATGCCGAAGGCGACCGCATGGTGGGCGACGACATCGCCGAAGAGGGCATCAAGTATCTGGTCGCGCTGAACGGCGGCAAGATGACCATGCCGTCGCTGATGGCCGCGGAGTGAAGTGAGTACGAAGCCGACGCCTAGCGGCCCAGCTCGGGCAGCGCGAGGTATTAAGCCAGCACGCCGATGGCGGCGAGGCCAGCGAAGCCGGCGAGTTGTCCGGCGTTGCGGCGGTTGATACCTCCCAGCGCATACAGCGGCTGCGGCAGTTGCCACGCAATCAATCGGGCGCGCGCGGCACCGAGCCCCGCACGATTGGGGTGGCTGTGGGTGTAAAACACCGGGCTTAGCATCACCGCATGCGCGCCCCAGCGCTGGGCGCGTGCAGCAGCCGAAAGCGAATGCGCCGCGGCCGT
>DASXGS010000328.1:0-5453 GCA_036488975.1 Rhizomicrobium sp.
CGAGTGTTATGACACGCACTACTTCGCGGTGCTGGTCGGTGTAGGCGCCACAACCATAAACGCCTATCTGGCGCAGGAATGCATCGCCGATCGCCACGCCCGCGGGCTGTTCGGCGAGCTGCGGCTTGGGCCTTGCGTAAAGCGCTACCTCGACACGGTGAATGCCGGTCTGCTCAAGATCATTTCGAAAATGGGAATCTCGGTGATCGCGTCCTATCGCGGCGCATACAATTTCGAGGCGGTCGGCCTGTCGCGCTCAATGGTGGCCGACATTTTCCCGGGCATGGCGAGCCGCATTTCCGGCATCGGGCTTTCGGGCATTGCCAATAAGGTCGCCAAACAGCACGTCCGCGCGTTCGTCGACGACAGCAATCTGCTTCCGGCCGGCGGCTTCTATCGCTATCGCGCGGGCGGCGAGACTCATGGCCATGCCGGCCATCTCATCCACCTGCTGCAGACCGCCGTCACCCGCGACTCCTACTCCACCTACAAGAAGTATTCGGATGGGGTGTGGCAGACACCGCCGGTCTCGCTCCGCCATCTGATGGATGTGCGGCCGGGCGGCGCGCCGGTGCGCATCGAGGAAGTGGAATCCATCACCGAAATCCGCAAGCGTTTCGTCACGCCCGGCATGAGTCTCGGCGCGCTGTCGCCCGAAGCGCACGAGGCGCTCAACATCGCCATGAACCGCATTGGGGCGAAATCGGATTCCGGCGAAGGCGGCGAAGACCCGCAACGCTTCCACGCCAAGCCGAACGGCGACAATCCCAACTCCGCGATCAAGCAAGTGGCGAGCGGCCGCTTCGGCGTCACCGCGGAATATCTCAACCAGTGCCGTGAGCTGGAGATCAAGATCGCGCAGGGCGCGAAACCCGGCGAAGGCGGCCAGCTGCCCGGCTTCAAGGTCACCGAGATGATCGCGAAGCTGCGACACGCCACGCCGGGTGTGATGCTCATCTCGCCGCCGCCCCACCACGATATTTATTCCATCGAAGACCTGGCGCAGCTCATCTACGACCTGAAACAGATCAACCCGACCGTGCGCGTGTGCGTGAAGCTGGTCGCCGCCACCGGCATCGGCACCATCGCCGCGGGCGTGGCGAAGGCGAAAGCCGACGTCATCCTGATTTCCGGTCATGTCGGCGGCACCGGCGCGTCACCGCAAAGCTCCATCAAATATGCCGGCGTCCCATGGGAGATGGGTCTCACAGAAGCCAACCAGATCCTCACGCTCAACAATCTCCGCCACCGCGTGACCCTGCGCACAGATGGCGGCATCCGCACCGGTCGCGATGTGGTGATGGCCGCCATGATGGGTGCCGAGGAATACGGCATCGGGACCGCCGCGCTCATCGCCATGGGCTGCATCATGGTGCGGCAGTGCCATTCCAACACCTGTCCGGTCGGCGTGTGCACGCAGGATGAAATCCTGCGCGCGAAATTCGGCGGCTCGCCTGAGAAGGTGGTAACGTTGTTCAGCTTCATTGCCGAAGAGGTGCGCGAGATTCTTGCATCCCTCGGCCTCCGCAAATTGGAGGACGTGATCGGCCGCACCGATCTCTTGGCGCAAATCAGCCGTGGCGCCGAAGAGCTCGACGACCTCGATCTCAACCCGCTGCTGGTGCAGGCCGATCCCGGCAACTTCCCGCGCAGCTCCACGCGGGAGGGGCGCAACGAAGTGCCCGACACGCTGGATGCGCAGATCGAGAAAGACGCCGTTCCCTTTCTCGAGCGGGGCGAGAAGATGCAGCTCGCCTATAATGTGCGCAACACCATGCGCACGATTGGTGCGCGCATCTCATCGCACATCGTGAAGAAATGGGGCATGACGGGCCTTCCGCCCGGTCACCTAACCTTGCGGTTGCGCGGCAGCTGCGGCCAGTCGCTCGGCGCGTTCGCGGTGCAGGGCGTGCGGATCGAAGTGTTCGGCGAGGCCAACGATTATGTCGGCAAGGGACTGTCAGGCGCGACCATCGTCCTTCGCCCGACCTCAGCCTCGAAGATCATAGCGCGCGACAACACGATCATCGGCAACACTGTGTTATATGGCGCCACGGCCGGTAAGATTTTCGCGGCGGGGCAGGCGGGCGAGCGCTTCGCTGTGCGCAATTCCGGCGCCACTGCGGTGATTGAAGGCTGCGGTTCCAACGGCTGCGAATACATGACCGGCGGCAGCGTCGCGATCCTGGGCACCGTGGGCGATAATTTCGCGGCCGGCATGACAGGCGGCATGACATTCGTTTATGACGCTGACAGCCTCTTCGAACGCCACGTGAATCCTGACAGCGTCGTCTGGCAGCGCATTGCCACCTTGCACTGGCAGGGCACTTTGCGCGCGCTGATCGAGGAACATGCGCGCGAAACCGGTTCGGCATTCGCGTACGAATTGCTGGCGCGCTGGGAAGAAGAGGTGGGCAATTTCTGGCAGGTGGTGCCGAAGGAAATGCTCACCCGCCTCGCGCAACCGTTGACGGAATCCCGCGCCGCCGCGGAGTGAATTCAGACACGGCAACAGGCGGTCATGGGGGCGCCGGTGATGCAGCCGCAATTCTCATAGTCGCGCATCAGGCGATCCACATAGTCGTTGATCGCCTCGCGCAGCAATTGGTGTCGCGCGATGCCGCGTTTCACAGCTGCTAGGCCAAAGCGCTCGAACTCGGCATTCGAAAGCGACACGCGGACCTTGTGCGGACGGTCGTCGTGCATGAGCTTCGCCGACACGGTAACCGGCACCCCTTCAGGTTCCTCGTTCGTCAGCTCCTCGTGAGCACTGGCCGGAGGGGCGGCGCCGTGCCCGTTAAGCTGCATGAGGGGGCGCCAGTACGAATCCGGCGGCGGCGGAAAGAGTTGCGATGGCGCCGCTTGTCCCTTGCGGGCGAGCAGTGCGGAAGTTATGGGGGCAAAGCGGGCGTTGCTCATTTGGCGCTCGTGTAAGGAACGGTGCGGTCGTTATGGCGGCGGCCGAATGGATGCGTCCGCCGTTCCGATGCCCCAAAGGGTCGGACAAGCGGGGGCTTCCTGCGATCGAGACCCATGCGCCGATCATCTTCGTCGGACTCAGGCGGCGGCGGTGCCGGCATCGGCGCGCTGTCGTGCCGAGGCGGGGTCCCGCCAAATCCGGGCAGCATCTCCTCCCTCCCCAGATCGTGAAAGGGAGGCGGGGGAGGCGGCGCGCACAAAGCCGGCGCCTCTTTATGGAGTGCTTCCGCCTCAGCCGCGACAAATTCATTGTGCCGGTCTTCGCACTCCGAGGGCTCATTCGGCGCCGCCGGCGAGAGCGGCTCCAGCGCAAGCCGCTTCATCTCCGCGCGGGCCCTGAGGCTGTCGTCGTGCAGAATCCGCGCCAGCCGATCCTGCACGTAGGTCCAGAGCCCACCCACTTCTTTCGCTGAAGCCGATTGCGGCGCCACTTCGCCGACTGTGCGTCCGTCCACCATGCTGGCCGCGAAATCCACGCGCTGGTGCAGCATCACCGGGGCAACGGTACCATGTTGCGACAGCGCAACCGCCGCTTCGCCGGTGATGCGGGCACGCGCCGTCGCTGCATTGATTACGAATAACACAGGCTTGCCGTGCTGCTCCGCGATGTCCACGGTGGCGCCCACCGCGCGCAGATCGTGCGGGCTGGGGCGCGTGGGGATCAGCACCAGATCGGCGAATGCGATTACGCGCGAAATGGAATCGGTGATCGCCGGCGGCGTGTCGACGATCGCCAGCCGCACGCCGGCGTCTTCCAGTTCTTCCAGCGCGCGCGGCAGCTCGGCAAGCGACACCTTGGCGAAAAATGGCCGCTCTGCTGTGCGTACGTTCCACCATTCGGCGAGGCTCGCCTGCGGATCGGTATCGATCAGCGTTACCGGGCCGAAGCCGGCGCGTTCCGCCTCCACGGCCAAGTGCCCGGAGAGGGTTGTTTTTCCAGAGCCCCCCTTCTGCGATGCAAGCGCGACGACGTACATTCTGGCCCTTCCCCCAACCGCATCGCCACAGGAAGCAATGCATTCGAGCGAAATTGTCTCGCTTCCGCCTTACGCCGCGATGAAAGGCAAGCCGCACAATTGCATTTATTTCGGCGCGAATTTTCTTCTATGGTGCAGCCGTTCCTTAACCCCGTTTCGCGAGCCGCCATGCCGGGCAGCCAAGATTTTGCCTCCGATCCGCGCAACGAAAACGTGCGTATCTGGCTGAACAGCGAGCTGGTGCCGCGCGCCGAAGCGAAGGTGTCCATTTTCGACGCTGGCTTCGTGCTGGGCGACGGCGTGTGGGAAGGCCTCCGGCTGCACGAGGGCGCGTTCTTGTTCGAGGACGCGCATCTGGATCGGCTGTTCGAGGGCGCACGCGCCATCGCGCTCGACATCGGCATGAGCCGCGGCGACCTGAAGGCGGCGTTGCGCGAAACGGTTGCCGTCAACAGCATGCAATCCGGTGTGCACATCCGACTGATGGTGACGCGCGGAGTGAAGAAGGCGCCCAACCAGGATCCGCGTAACGCGCTTGGCAGGCCCACTGTCGCCATCGTGGCGGAATGGAAGGAGCCGAGCGAAGAGATCGCCGATCGGGGGCTCGCGCTCGCCACCTCCGCCATCCGCTGCACCCCGGCCAACATGTTCGACATGCGGATCAATTCGCATAGCCGGCTGGCGCTCATTCGCGCGCTGATCGACGTGATCCCGCGCGGTGCCGATGAAGCGTTGATGCTCGACCCGCACGGCTTTGTCTCCAGCTGCAACGCCACGAATTTCTTCTTCGTGCGCGACGGGCAGGTGTGCACCTCCACCGGCGAGTATTGCTTCAACGGCATTACACGCGGGAACGTTATGGCTCTGTGCCATGCCAACGGCGTTCGCATCCGCCTAGGCGATTTTCCGCTGGACGAGGTGCATGAGGCGGAGGAGGCCTTCGTCACCGGCACCTTCGGTGGCATCACACCGGTGCGCGAAATCGATGGCCGCAAACTGCGTGGCGGCATGCCTGGCGCGATGACGGCGCGCCTGCGCAAGCTCTACGCCCAGCTGAAGGACGTGCAAGCGGCGCGGCCGCATGGCTGAGCCTATCCGCATCGCAATGTGGTCGGGCCCGCGCAACATCTCGACCGCCATGATGCGCAGCTTCGAAAACCGTACCGATACTTCGGTGATCGATGAGCCGTTCTACGCCGCCTACCTCGCGGCCACCGGCATCGATCATCCGCTGCGGGAGGAATCGCTCGCCTCGCAATCCACCGACTGGCGCAAGGTCGTAAAGACCATTCTTGGCCCGGTGCCGGAAGGGCGCGAGATTTTCTACCAGAAGCACATGACGCACCATATGCTGGTGGAATTCGGCCGCGACTGGATTGCGCAAATGCGCAACGCGTTTCTCATCCGCTCGCCGGAAGATGTGCTGGCCTCCTATGTGGAGAAGCGCAGCGAAGTTACCCTCGACGATATCGGCTTCGTGCAGCAGCGCGAGATTTT
>DASXGS010000179.1:0-7216 GCA_036488975.1 Rhizomicrobium sp.
GGGCTTGCCTGGCTCGACGGCGCTTCTGTCGAATTTCCGGCAATCGGGCAAGCGCCAACGATGTGATTAGTTCTCTGCCGCAACCCGGGCTTTGGCGCGCCGGTTGGTGAACCAGACATACGCGCTAGTGGCCGCCAATCCCCACAACAGCCATTGCACGCCGCTGTTCACCGAATCCGGCAGAACAAACGAACCAATGCCGAAGCAGAGCGAGGCCATCAGCGACAGCTGAGTCCAGGGTATTTTTGTGCCACGCGTCCGCTTCCATTCGTACAATTCATCCTCGACGGACGGCCACTCATCCGGACTGGCCGGGAGGAGGAATGGCACGGCTGGTATTTCGCCCAGTTCCGACGCACCAACCGGAGTCGGTTCAATGGCCTTGTTCGCGTGCATGGCACGAGGCCCCACGCGCCGACCGAATGCAACAAGTTGACTTCCCATTGAGCGACCCCTTTCGGGAGCAGAGTGACCCCGCCGGGGTTAGCGGCCGTTTAAAAAAGCCGGCGCCATTTCGGCCAATTCGCGCCGTCTCTGTCATGGGTACGGATGAAGCAGGCGCTTCCAGGCCGCCTTGAGGCGCGGCAGGCGTTTACTCGCGTGCCTGGTCTTGCCGGCGAGGTATGCATTGTAATGCGCCCAGCAGGACTCCATTTCCTCCGCATGAAGCCGATCCAGTTCACTGGCGGTTGGAAATTCCAGGTGAACCGGTTCTGGGTACAGCTCCGTCGCGCCAAATCCATCGCGACGGAATTTTTCGGGGTCGAAGTGAAACCCCGTCTCGCCGATGTTTCGGCCGAACACCGCAACCGTGTTGATCGCAACGCGCCCTAGGGCATAGGTACCCATCTTCTTCACAATGTCCTGCGTTGCTCCGACAAGCGGCAGTCCAAGCGCGCGATAGTGCGCAGCGATGTCGCGGCGAGGCACCGCCGGATAATCGAAGCCATCTGAAATGCGATAAAAGGGATCAAGCCATTCGCGAAGTTCGCGCCAATGCTTTCGCGTCAGCCCGAATGCCCAGTTATAGGATAGGCGCCCCATTCTTGCGGCGTGTTGGCGCTGCTGGGCGAGCGGCAGGGTGAGATGCCCGTATGCCGCGAAATATCCCACCCGTTCCGTGTGAGCGACATACGTCGCGATCCTATCCATCATGTCGAGATAGTGCGGCGACAACACCATGTCGTCTTCAAGAAAGTAGGCAGTCTCGCTGCCGAGGTCGGAGAACAGGAATTCCTCGGCGCGCAGAATGTTGGCGGACACGCCGAGATTGTGCGGCGACAGGAAGACACGACCATCTGGAAAGCGCGCGCGAAAACTTTCCACGCATGTCGCGATCTCGTCGTCGGAGGCGTAACGGATTTCACTAATCGCGCTGACAGCATTGTCCTGAAACAGGAACACCTGCCGTCCATGCAGCGCGGTCTGCGCGAGAAGCGAATCGAGAACGAGCGCGAGATAGTGCGGGCGATTGAAGGAGACAACCGCGATGGGCGGCGAAAGTTGTCCCGGCGCGCTCATGTAAGAGGCATTGGAGCGGGTGAAGGGAATCGAACCCTCGTCATCAGCTTGGAAGGCTGTTGCTCTACCATTGAGCTACACCCGCATGCGCCCTTGTTGTAGCTGGCCTGCCGAGCCGTAGCTCGCGTGGGCCAGCCCCGCGTTCGTACCTCGTGCTACAGCGCGGCAGCCTTGCTCGCTTCGCGAGCGAAGGCTGGTGGGGGAGGTTGGACTCGAACCAACGAAGCGTAACGCAGCGGATTTACAGTCCGCCCCCTTTGCCACTCGGGACACTCCCCCTTCCGGGAATTCCAAGGCGCGCGGATATCGGCCAAGTGAAGCCGGGTGTCAACAAAAAGCACCGGCGCGCGACACGCCGGTGCTTTGCCGGAGTCGATTGTCGCCGAAGTTAGGCGACCGAACGCAACACGCGCGGCGCGCTCACATCGGCGCAGCCGCAATGCTCGGCGAACTTCCTCAGGATGAACGGCCAGCCGGTTTCCGAACTCATGCGCGATGCGTACTCGGCGCCGCCGGTGCCGTGGTTGGAAAAGTTGCGATGCTCCACTTCGATCCTCGTGCCGCCATTGCCATCGGAGTCGAAGCGGATTTCCACTTCGCTCGCGCGTGCCGGATTCGGTTCGGGACGGTGGCTCGGCGAAATGTGCCACCGCAGGATCATCTTTTCGGGCGCGACCCAGCGCATCACCCGCCCGATATCCACGCGGAAGCCTTCCGGTCCCCGCTCCCACAGGATGCCGCCCTTGCGGCCTTCCATGTACAAATCTTCCAGGGCGTCACCGGAGTAGGTGTATTCGCGCGGCCACCAGCGTGCGATGTCGTGGCGGAATTTCTCGAACGCCACAGCAGGCGAAAGCGGTACCGTCACGCGGGCGGTGGCGACATCGTCTTGCGCAAAGCGTTCGATGGAACGGGTATGTACAGTCATAGCGGTAACCCTCGTTGCAGGGGTGAAACTCTGACCCGGCGCGGTTTGTTCCGTGAGCCTCTGCAACGGCCACACCAACGGGTAAAATTGCAACATGAGCAGACGTTTACAGTCCGCGCGCGGAGTATCTGGACTATGGCTGTATGGCCTCCACGCCGTCCGCGCCGCGCTGGCAAATCCGCGGCGCAAGGTTAACCGCGCGGTGCTCACAGATCACGCCGCCGACGCGATCGGCCGTCCCCTCCTCGCGCGGGTGCGGCAGGAAATCACGGCCGCGGAAGCCGTGGCGCGGCTGCTACCGTCGGGGGCCGTCCATCAGGGAGCGGCACTCGCTTGCGAGCCGCTGGCCCGCCGCGACCTGGCCGATGTGCTTAACGGCGCGGCAGGTGCGCGCCGTATCGTCGCCATTCTGGATCAGATTTCCGATCCGCAGAATGTCGGCGCGATCCTTCGGTCGGCGGCGGCATTCGGGGTTTCCGCAGTGGTTGTTCAGGATCGGCACGCACCACCCGAATCCGGGGCGTTGGCCAAGGCGGCCTCCGGCGCGCTCGATATCGTGCCCTATGTCCCGGTCGTGAACATCGCGCGGACCCTGGAGGAACTGGGCATGATTGGCTTCTGGCGCATCGCGCTTGCCGGAGATGGCGAGCAGACCCTGTCCGAAACGGTACCGGCAGGTGACGTCGCCGTTGTGCTTGGTTCGGAGGGCGCCGGATTGCGGCGCCTGGTACGCGAACGCTGCGATGCCGCCGCCTTCATTCCGGTGGAGGCGCGAATGGACAGCCTGAATGTCTCCAGTGCCGCGGCGATTGCCTTTTATGAGCTACGCCGCACGGCGGACTGATCCGTTCTGGAACTCATTTACCTCTTTTCACATTATAGCCAACGGGAAGGCCAAAGAGGGTGATCCATGCGCTCCTGCTTGCTGTATATGATCGGCATACCAATCCCGATCATCATCATTCTTTGGCTAATCACCGGCCACGCCTAGAGCAGCGCCGCGACCGATCTTTCCCCTGCCCCGTCCTCGATCAGGACGAGCACCTGATAGCCATCCGCTACACTCAATTGCCCCTGCGCATCGTGCATGAGCATGCCATTGTCCGCCATGGTTTTCGTCTTCGCATCGAACGCGAAGCGCGGCACTGCGCCCTTGTAGTTGGCGCGGATCAGTTCGAATAATTTTTCCGCATTCTCCGGCGCCAGACGAATGCAGCCCGCGCTGGAGCGTGTGCCGAGCGCCGCGATTTCTTTTCCATTCGCCGCGTGGATTGCCAAACCCGTCTTGCTGCCATGCTCTACGCGATTGAAGAACATCGCATGCGGCATCGGCTCGCCCCACTCGGCCGAGCGGTAGTTTCGATAGAAGCGGTGGCGGTCCAGTTGATAATATCCAGCCGACGTGAAGGTTGGCAGGATGCGCCCCGCGGCATTCTTTTCGATGCGCTCGCGGCCGGTGGACGCGGCCCAGTCGTGCAGAAGATGCAGCGATCCGTCGTCCGCCTTTGTGAACACATACATCCGCTGCGCCAGCTCTCCTCGCGCCGCCTTGTTCACGTAAAGGAAGAGGCGGAAACCTTGCAGCAGCTCGGGGGTCAGACCATCGTGCAACCGTTGCTGGGCAAGTTTTTCACCAGCGTTGTCGGCTTTGGGTGCCGCGGCGAGTTCAGGGGCGAGTGCAATGGTGATCCGGTCCAGTAGCACCATCATTGGGTGACGAAGATCGAAACGTACCGACTGCGTTGTCTGCACCGGCGGTTGCTGTGCAAAGGCCAGCCCGAGACCCAGGGCCGGCGCAGCGGCGACACACAGCATGCGAAGCGACTGCGCCGCGCGCATCAAAGCTCTGCCACCTCAAGCCGGCCGCCTGGATAGTTCTGCACCAGCAGCAGCACGCGATAGCCGCGCGTCAGCAGCGGATCGCCATTGGCGTCGCGTTCGACCATGCCTTGGGTGTTGGTACGATCGCGATCCGGGTCGAACGCGAACACTGGCACGTCGCCCCATTCCTCACGCTGGATGCGCTTGAACAGCAGGCGTGCCGCACGCGGTGGCAGTCGAATGCAGCCGCCGGATGCGCGATGTCCCAATTGCGCGACATGTCCGATGCCGGAGTGAAGCGCGATGCCCGTCATGCGGCCGTGAATTTGCCACTTGAGGAACATGGCCCACGGCATCGCCGCGTGATGCCACTCGCGTGAATAGTGCACGCGGTGAAAGCGGGACGGATCGAGCTGAAAAATGCCGGTGGGCGTGGTGGTGAAATACTTCTCGTGGCGCTCGCGTCCGGTGGAGACCGGTAGCGCCGCTTCGTAGGCCAAATCGCCATCGTCGTTCTTGTGGAAGATGAACATGTGCTGCGCCCATGGCCCGTGCGCAGCCTTGCTGACGTACAGATACATATCGAAGTAGCCGTACAACTCCCGCGGCACGTAGTCCTTCAGCCGCGCAGCGACTGCCCACCCTTCCTCGTCAGGGTTGATGTCCGTTGCATCCGCCACAATCAGCGGTTTGGCGCCCGTGGGGGCAGTCAGCGGAATCGACACATATGGTAGCGCCCCCGGATCGCGCTCGGCCACCAGATCCCTGGTGACGTTCTGAACAGTGGCGTGCAGCGCCGGCCCCACTTTGGGGAGCCAGATCGTTCCCATCGCCACTGCCGAAACCACCGCTGCCGCGGCGGCGAACTCCCTCACCCGCACCATGAGGTTAACTGTACCAATCCGGCACAGAAGCTCAAGTCAGGGTTGGCCCGCGGGCAATATCGGCGCCCAAAGTGCGGCTCGCACGCCAGTAGCAGAAAGCGCCGGCGAGGCCGGTGAAAATGGTCGCCGTCAAAGCGTACCTTAGTGAGTCGGCACCGAGGGCCGGCTTCAGCAGGTCGCTCAGCTTGCCGACGGCCAGCGGCCCGAGCCCCAGCCCGATGATGTTCAGAATGAACAGCAGAATCGCGATGGCGCGGGCGCGCATCCGCAAGGGCACCATCGCCTGGGTCATGGCAAATGCCGGCCCCACATAGGTGGCCCCCATCATGTAAGGAACAACGCCCACAATGAGCGCAACCGCCGTGAGCGGCGTGAGGAAGAAGACGGGCGCAAAGGCAGCGGAGAAAAACGTCGCGATGATCGGCACGTACATATTCCAACGCACATCGCGCGCGCCGTATCGGTCCGCAAAAACGCCGGCCAGATACGTGCCGAGCGCTCCCGGAACACCGGCCAGCAGCGCGAGCACGACGCTCACGCTGACCAGTGACATGTGGTGCGACACGATCAGAAATTTGGGGATGAAGAAGATGCCGGCATAGCCGCCGAACGAGCTCATCGAGGTGCCGATGGCCATCCAGCGAAAGGCGCGTTGTGACCACAGGCCGCGAATTACGCTCCACAGGCTTGGCGCCGGCAAGTCATCCTTCAGATTGTCGATAGCACCACGTACCGGCTCCCGAACCCCAAGCAGGAGATAGATCGAGAGCAAAAGGCCAGGGATGCCGGCGGCGAGAAACGCGTTGCGCCAACCATAGTGCTGCGCAACCCATCCACCGCCAAACGAAGCGACAAGCAAACCCACATTCAGGCCTGCGGAATAGAACGACAGCGCAGCGGCGCGCCTTTCCGGCGGATAGAGATCCGCAATCATCGAATTGATGGACGGGCCGGTGCCCGCTTCGCCTATTCCCGTTCCAAAGCGGGCCAGGAGCAGCTGCCAGAATTGTCTCGCGTATCCCGAAAGCACCGTCATCAGGCTGAAAATCGCCAGCGAAGCGACAACAACGTTGCGACGATTCACCCGGTCTGCAATCACCGCCAATGGAACGCCAAGCACCGCGTAGATCACCGCGAAGGCGGTTCCGGAGAGAAAGCCGAGCTGCGCGTCGCTGAGTGTGAATTCCCTTTGAATCTGCGGCAGGAGTATCGCGACGATCTGCCGGTCCAGATAGTTCACGACATAAACCAGCGTGAGCAGAATCAGCGTGTAGGTGCGATACGAAGTGGAGACGGCGGCTCTGGCTGGCGCCGACGCGGCGAGGACAGGGCCGTCCGGAAGCACCGCTTCGGCGGCTTCCGCCGCCTGGATCTCGCTCGCCACACACGCCTCGCCCGCTGATCTGGCGACAGCCTAGCAGAAAAGGCATTGCCCGATAGGACTGACGTTTCAATGTGGCTTGTGCGGAGGGAGCTCCGGCCACCTCATCAGCCTCGACGCGCTTCGATCGCGGCATGGCCGTGCAAATGCATTCTGCTCGGCGGGCCTCGCCGGCCAATCCCCGCTTCGCATGCCGCAACGTTAGTCGGCAAACTTCCCGCTTTTGGCCCAGCCCCGCGGGACAAGGCGGCCGGCTTGCGCGCGTGCACCGCGCCACTCCTTCAGTTCGGACGGTTCGAAGAGGCGGTTGTTCTCATCTTTCAAACCTTCCTTCCACTTGAAGGCCGTCACATCTAATAAGCCGCCGTCCTTGTAGCGCTGCAGGATCACGCCGCGGCCGCGCGCCATCTCCGGCACGTCCGACAGCGGAAAAATCAGCAACTTTCGGTTCTCGCCGATCACCGCCACGGATTCGCCATCCGCGAACGCGCACGTCTGCGCCTTCGCATCGTCACCGACATTGAGCACACGCTTGCCGCCGCGGGTCATCGCCACCGCATCGTCCTCGTTGGTGACGAAGCCGTGGCCGGAGGTTCCTGCCAGCAGCAGCTTGCGTCCGGGTGCATGCACAAACATCTCCACCAGATCGGCTTCCGGCGGCAGATCGATGAAGGTGCGGAT
>DASXGS010000180.1:0-1960 GCA_036488975.1 Rhizomicrobium sp.
TTCCGCTTCGCCGACCTCGTTGGAGCGATACTGATCGAGCAGGCTGATGTAGTCATCCACCGCCTTGGGAATCACGTCGAAATAGAGCCGCTTCGCGACGCGCGGCTTGACGTACATGAACAGTGCAATGCTCTCTTCGGGGCCGTAGCTCAGCCATTCCTCGATGGTGAGGCCGTTGCCGCGCGATTTCGAAATGCGCTCGCCGTTTTCGTCGAGAAACAGCTCGTAATTGAATCCCTCAGGCGGCGCGCCGCCGAGCGCACGCAGAATCTTCGACGACAACTCCACTGAGGAAATCAGATCCTTGCCCGACATTTCATAGTCGACAGCCAGCGCCAGCCAACGCATTGCCCAATCCGCCTTCCATTGCAGCTTGCAGTGGCCTTCGGTGACGGGGACTTCAACGCGCTTGCCTTCGTTCTCGTAGACGACGGTTCCGCGACTCTTGTTCCACTCGAGCAGCGGCACCTGCAGCACATGGCCGGTATTCGGATCGATCGGAAGAAATGGCGAATAGGTGGCGCGGCGTTCAGGCCCGAGCGTCGGCAACACGATGTCGCGCACCCGTTCGTAGTTTTCGAGGATCGTGAGCAGCGCTTCGTCGAAGCGCCCTGCTTTGTAGCATTCGGTTGAACTCAGGAACTCGTACTGAAATCCGAAGCGATCGAGAAACGCACGCAGGCGTGCATTGTTGTGCGCGCCATAACTCTCATGTGTGCCGAAAGGATCGGGCACGCTTGTAAGCGGCTTGCCGAGATTCGCCGCGAGCAATTCTGGGTTCGGCACATTGCCCGGCACTTTTCGCAACCCATCCATGTCGTCGGAGAACGCGATGAGCCGCGTCTTCACATCGCTCAATTGTTCGAAGGCGTGCCGCACCCATGTGGTGCGCGCCACTTCGCCGAACGTCCCGATGTGCGGCAGGCCCGACGGCCCGTAGCCGGTTTCGAACAGCACCGTATCGTGCGGCTTGCCCTGAGCCGCGCGCCGCTCCAGCCGCGCCACCACCTTGCGCGCTTCCTCGAACGGCCAGGCGTGGGCCGAAAGCGCAACCTCGCGGGGAATAAGGGCGCCGGACGGCATTGGTATTCCTTAAGCGATTGGAAACGTCGCTCTAGCTAGGCTGGCCTTGAGGAGGGCGTCAATGTCCGAACCGCCGAAGGTCGAGCGCACGCCCGAACGGGACACCGAGCCCCATCTCGCGGAGTGGCGGACCTTCCGCGCCCACGCCGCGCGGCCCGAGTTGCTGTTGCCGGCCACGGCCCTGTCGCTTGGGTTTGCGCTCATTCTGGTTCAGCGGGGACCGCTGGCGCATCCGATTCTCTCTTACGGCCTGATGCTCTGCATAACCGCAGCGCTGTACCTTTACGGGCGTGAAATCAGCCGCATCTTCGATTCACGCGAGAGCCATGATGCATCCGCACATGTTGCGCCCGGGATTGACCCTCACGTGCAGCCTTCCGCGCAAGCGGTGACGCTTGAGCCGGGGCAGGAAGTCGAGCCTCCCGAATTACAGGGCTCTCCCGCCATCGATACCGGTTCGCTGGCGGCGCTGGAGCAATCGGTGGGGCTTTCCACCTTGCTCGAAATCATGTGCACATACCTCACGCACGCCGAGGAGCTGATCGACACCCTCGCGACGGTCGCGGACGAGGAGCAATGGCCCGATGCTGTGCGCATTGCCCAAGACATTGCCGGTGCGGCGAGCGGGCTCGGTCTTTCCGCCGTCACGCTGGCAGCCCGCAGCTTTGCGCAGAAAGCCCGCGATGGCGCCGACTCGCACGACCTGCGCAACACCGCGCAGATGATTGTGGGTGAGCATTTGCGCGTGCGCCGCGCCCTCGCTCAGCTCTATCCGGACCTCGCGGCCTAGGCTTCCTTTTCCCGTTCCGTTCACCATGATCGGGGTCTATGTCGATCCCGGTGATTCCTTCACTAGTGCCTGCGGCCGGCGGGGCGT
>DASXGS010000396.1:0-2243 GCA_036488975.1 Rhizomicrobium sp.
GGCCGCGTTTCGCCGCGCGGCATGGCGTGAATGCCGCGAAAGGGATGATCGGACGGGATCGGCGTACCCGCCGCATCGTCGAGAAACTGCCGCAGCAGATAGAGCTGGCTCGGGAAGGCATCGATGCCCCAGCCTTCCGGCCCTGCCTGCAGCGCACGCGTAGTGCGCTCGTCGGCGCCGGGCGCGCGGCCCACGCCCAGATCGATACGTCCCGGCGCCAAGGTTTCGAGCATGCGGAACTGCTCGGCGACCTTGAGCGGGCTGTAGTGCATGAGCATCACGCCGCCCGAGCCCACGCGCATGGTGTGCGTTTCCGACGCTACACGCGCGATCAGCACTTCCGGTGCAGAGCCGGCAAAGGCATTGGTGTTGTGGTGCTCGGCGAGCCAGTAGCGGTGATATCCCAGTGCCTCGCACGCCTTGGCAAGCGCAATCGTTTCGGCAATGGCGTTCGCCGGGTTGCCGCCCTTGCGAATGGGGGACTGGTCGAGCACGGAAAGTCGCATGGCCTTGGTTAGCGGAATGAGCGGCGAACGCCAACTGTGGAGCGTGCGTTGACGATAGGGGCCGCCACGACTAGCTCCATTTCATGGAGCACGCCGAGTCATTGGAGGACCTGCTGAAGGCGATCCGCGGCTGTCGGATTTGCGAACCGCATCTTCCCCACGGGCCGCGGCCGGTGCTGCATGTGAGCACGACGGCGAAGCTTTGCATTGTCAGCCAGGCGCCCGGCCTGCGGGTACATGAAACAGGGCTCTCCTTCAACGACGCGAGCGGCTACCGCCTGCGCGACTGGATGGGCGTGGACCGCGCTACCTTCTACGACCATTCCCGTATTGCAATCGCCGCGATGGCGTTCTGCTTTCCCGGATACAATGCGGCAGGTCACGATCTGCCGCCGCGGCGGGAATGCGCCGCGGCATGGCGCGAGCGGCTGTTCGCGGCTTTGCCGGAGTTCCGCACCACGCTGCTGGTCGGCTCTTACGCGCAGGCGTGGCATCTGCGCGACCGGGCCAAGGCGGGTATGACGGAGACGGTGCGGGCATGGCGGACATACGCGCCGCGCTATATTCCTTTGCCGCATCCCTCGTGGCGCAACAGTGGATGGTTGAAGAAGAATACATGGTTTGCAGAAGAGCTCCTGCCCTACTTGCGGCGGCGCGTGCGGCGGCTGCTTTCGTCGTGATGGGGCTCGCGTCCTGTGCGCCGATGCTGGCGCCGGCCGGAAGGCAAACCGCAGCGCCGCTGATTGCACAGGATGTGTTCGTCACGCGCGATGGCCTGCGCCTGCCGCTTCGTCATTGGGATGCCACCCATCCGCGCGCGGTCATCGTCGCGCTGCATGGTATGAGCGATTATTCGGAGGCTTTCGATCTGCCGGGGCCGTGGTGGGCGGCGCACGGCATCTCGACATATGCCTATGACCAGCGCGGCTTCGGCGCCGGGCCCAATCGCGGGCTGTGGGCCGGCAGCGAGCTCATGCGGCAGGATCTGTCGGACTTTGTGGAAACTGTGCGCGCGAAATATCCCGGCGTGCCGGTGTACGCTCTGGGGGAAAGCATGGGCGGGGCGGTCGTGCTGAGCGCGCTGGCAAGCGAGCGTCCGCCGCGCGTCGATGGCGCCATATTGGCCGCACCCGCCGTGTGGTCGCGCGCGGAAATGCCGGCGGCGTACCGCGCCGCGCTGTGGCTGGCCGGTCACCTCGTGCCGTGGATGAATGTCTCCGGCGAAGGCCTGCACATCGTTGCTTGCGACAACATCGAGGTGCTGAGGAAACTCTCGCGCGATCCGCTGTATCAGCACTCCGCACGCGCCGATCAGGTGTACGGCCTGGTGAATCTGATGGATGAAGCGCGCCACGCGCCGGACCACCTTTCGTCCCGCGCCCGCATCGTTGTGCTCCACGGCGGCAGGGATCAGGTGATTCCAAAACAGCCGACGCAAGCGGTAATCCGTGCGCTTGGTCAGCGCGCCGATGTCCGCTTCTATCCGCACGACTACCACATGCTTCTGCGCGATCTCGAGGGCGAGAAAATCTGGGCGGATATCGCCCGCTGGATCGATGACGGCGCGGGTAGCCCAACCCCACACTCGGCCGGCGTGCCCGGGCGGGAAAAGCGGCCCGGCTGATTACAAAGGACCTTCGCAACGGTTCCCCTTACTGAACGTTTCCGTTCTGTAGCAAGGAGGACCAGATGGGCGACAAAACTTCTTCAGAGAAAAACAAGCGCGATCTGCGCGAT
>DASXGS010000425.1:0-8317 GCA_036488975.1 Rhizomicrobium sp.
ACCAGCGGCAGATATCCGCCAGGTGAAAGGTGCTGATGGCACAACTGCCGCGCGATCCGCCCGCGCACATGCTCGGTGATGTAGAGCGCATTCTTGGTGTGGCTCGCCGCCTCGGCGATCCCTTCGAGGATCGACGGAAGATCGCGGATGGAGACGCGCTCCGCGAGCAAGGTTTGCAGCACGCGCTGCACGCCGCTGACGGAGATTTGCGACGGGATGATGTCGTCCACCAGCTTCTTGTGCTCCGCCGGCAATTCGTCAAGCAGCTTCTTGGTCTCCGCGTAGGACAGCAATTCGGCCATGTGACTCTTGAGAACTTCGGTAAGATGGGTGGTGAGCACCGTGCCGGGATCCACAACGGTGAGCCCGCGGAAAGAGGCTTCCTCGCGCAAATTCTGCGCGATCCACGTGGCGGGCAGACCGAAGGCCGGCTCGGTAGTGTGGGTGCCGGGTAGTTCGATGGCGCGGCCCTGCGGGTCCATGCATAGCAGGCTGCCGGGGAACAATTCCCCGCGGCCGGCTTCGACCTCTTTCACGGAGATGCGGTATTCGTTGGCGCCGAGCTGCATGTTGTCGAGAATGCGCACCTGCGGCATCACGAAGCCCATCTCCTGCGCCAGCTGGCGGCGCAGCGCCTTGATCTGGTCCGTGATCCGGTGGCCTTGTACGTCGTTGATCAGCGGCAGCAGCGCATAGCCGAGCTCGATGCGCAGCAGATCCATCGCGAGCGCGCTGGCAATCGGCTCTTCGGTGGGCGCGGCGGCGGCGCGCGCTTTGTCTTCCTGCTTCTGCTCTTCGACGCGTGCGTCGTCCTTACGCTTGTAGGCGAGCCACGCCGCGCCGCCGATCAGTCCGGAGAGCCCGGTGAACACAAGCGTAGGCATCCCGGGCAGCACCCCGACGATCGCCATCACGGCGGCCGCCATGCCCAGCGCTTGCGGATAGAAGGAGAGCTGGCCAATCAGCGCCTTGTCGGTCGCACCTTCCACGCCCGCCTTGGAAACCATCAAGCCGGCGGCGGTGGAGACGATCAGCGCCGGCATCTGGCTGACGAGGCCGTCGCCGACGGTGAGCAGCGTGAAGGTTTGCGTGGCGTCGCCGAAGCTCATGCCCTTCTGGGCGACCGCGATGATGATGCCGCCGACGATGTTGATGGCCACGATCATCAGGCCAGCAATGGCGTCGCCGCGCACAAACTTGCTGGCGCCGTCCATGGCGCCGAAGAAATTCGATTCGGATTCGAGATTCTTGCGCCGCTCACGGGCGGTTTTCTCGTCGATCAGGCCGGAAGAAAGATCGGCATCGATTGCCATCTGCTTGCCAGGCATGGCGTCGAGGGTGAAGCGCGCCGCGACTTCGGCGATACGGCCCGAGCCCTTGGTGATCACCACGAAGTTCACGATGATGAGGATCGCGAACACGATGAGACCGATCACGAAGTTGCCCTGCATGATCAGCTTGCCGAATGCCTGAATGACATAGCCCGAAGCCGCGGTCCCCTCGGTGCCATGGCTCAGGATAAGTCGCGTGGAGGCGAGGTTCAGCGACAACCGCAGCATCGTCGTGATGAGCAGCACCGTGGGGAACGAACTGAATTCCAATGGTTTCCGTACGAACACCGCCGTCATCAGGATCAGAATGGAGAGCGACAGCGAGAAGGCGAGGCAGATGTCGAGCAGCCAGCGCGGAAGCGGCAGGATCAGGACGATCAGAATCGCCATGATGCCAATGGCGAGCGCCAGGTCGCTGCGCTTCAGGTAGTCCTGAAGGCGCCCGAGATTCAGGCCCGCAAGAGCACCGGGCGGCGATGCGGCCGTGATATCAGTCATTCGATGTCACCGGTCGCGCCTAACCCACCGCCGCGCGGGCTTCGCCATGCTGCGGAATGGCAAGCCCGGCGTGCGAATATTCCCGTAGCTTGTTGCGCAGCGTACGGATTGAGATGCCGAGAATGTTCGCCGCGTGCGTGCGATTGCCGAGACAATGATCAAGCGTGTCGAGAATGAGATCGCGCTCGACATCGGCAACCGTGCGGCCCACCAGCCCACGCGTCGCAATCACACTCGCGGCCTGGACAGCGGCGGAAACCGGGCCAGGCGCGCTGAGCTGTGCGCCAACCTGCGTACCGTCGGGTAGGCGGATGGCTTCCGGCGATATTTCCGGCCCGTTCGCCAGCAGCACTGCGCGGTGCAGGGTGTTTTCGAGTTCGCGCACATTGCCACGCCAGCCATGACCGATGAGCAGCCGTTCGGTGGTGGAGGCGATGGGCCGAAATGGCACGCCGTTCGCTTCGGCATATTTGTGAGCGAAGTGGCGGGCCAGCGCGAGAATATCCTTCGGGCGTTCGCGCAAGGCCGGCAGCCGCAGGTTCACAACGTTCAGGCGATATAGCAGATCTTCCCGAAAGGTGCCGCGCTTCGCCGCATCCGCCAGATCGCGGTTCGAGGTGGCGATGATGCGGATGTCCACCTTCACCGGCTTGGTGCCGCCGACCCGATCGATCTCGCGCTCCTGAATGGCGCGCAGCAGCTTCGCCTGCAGCCGCACATCCATTTCGCTTATTTCATCGAGAAGAAGGGTGCCACCGTTCGCTTCCTCGAATTTGCCAACGCGGCGCGCGATTGCGCCCGTGAACGCACCCTTCTCGTGGCCGAACAGTTCGGATTCGAGCAGGTTCTCCGGAATCGCGGCACAATTCACCGAAATGAACGCCTTGTCGGCGCGCGCAGACTTTCGGTGGACATAGCGCGCCAGCACCTCTTTGCCAGTGCCGCTTTCCCCGGTGATGAGAATGGAGGCTTCGCTGCCCGCAACCTGATCCGCAAGCGCCAGCACCGCCGCCATGGCGTCATCTTCATAGATCAGTTGGTGCGATTCATCGGCGACCGCCGCCAGCACCGCCGCAATCAACTCCGGATCGGGCGGCAGTGGTAGGTATTCTTTGGCGCCGGCACGAATGGCATCCACTGCGCGGCGCGCATCAGTCCCGACGCCGCATGCCACCACCGGTGTGCAGATGCGCTCCGTCGCCAACGCGCGGACCAGGCGACCAATGTCATAGGTGACATCGCACATGATGAGATCGGCACCGCGGCCGGAGCGCAACTCGGCTAGCGCCTGCTCGATGTCGCTGGTGTGCGTCACCTTGGCGCCACGCGCCATGGCGATCTTCGTGGCCGCGCCGATTTGGCCCTGCAACGAACCGATGATGAGTAGCCGCATGGCTGATGCTCCTTGTACGAGCGGCTTACGCCTGCCCCGCCTTGATAATTTCCGTCATGGTGATGCCGAGCCGGTCTTCCACCAGCACAACCTCGCCGCGCGCGACGAGGCGGTTGTTCACGTAAATGTCGATCGCTTCACCGACCTTGCGATCGAGCTCGACGATCGCGCCGCGCCCAAGCTTCAGAAGCTGGCTCACCTCCATGCCGGACTTGCCAAGCACGGCGGACACGGTGACCGGCACGTCGAACACCGCCTCGAGGTCGGAAGCGCTCCGCCTAACGTCCGCGGCTGGCGGAGTCTCGCCTTGCAGCAGCGCCGGTGTGTCGGCCGGTGCGGCGCCAGGTGCCAGATCGGGAAGCTCGACTTCGTTATCGCCCGACATCGGACTGCTCCTTTGTAATTTCCTGAATCGCAAACCGCCGCGCGATGAGATCGGCGATGGCCGCTTCGATGGTGCTCTCGGCGCGCTCCGCGCCACCGCCACGCCACTCGATCCGGCAATCCGCATCCTTCAACGAGGGGTCGGCGGAAATCTGCACGCGCCCGTCGTAGCCCTCTTCGTGCGCGATATCTGTGAGATGCCGTGAGATCGCCTCAGCAACCGCGGGCGCGGCGCGCAAAAGAATGCGCGGTTCTCCGATCGCCTGGTGCATCGCTTCCCGCAACATCGCTTCCACTTCCGCGGCGGGAAGAGCCGCCAGTGCCGAACGGGCAAGCTTGCGCGCAGCTGCGAGCGCAATGTCCGCCGCCTCGCTCCGGAGCACCTCGTAATCGTGGGCAATTTGCGCCAGCGCTGCAGCAATCGCCTGTGCCGCATCGTGGGCGGCGGCTGCGATCGCTTCTTGTGCGCGCACCTGGCCCGCATTCATGCCTTCGGTGCGGGCCTCCGCGCAGACTTCGTCGAGTTCCTCCTGTGTGAGGCTCTTCTTCTGCCGGCCGCGCGCGACGGCCGAAACCAGATCGCCGTCCGTTCGGAACTCGGTGTCGAAGGTGTATTTGGCTGCGCTCTGCATCAGTAGATCAACTCGTCTTCGCCCTGCTTGTTGGCGATCATGATCTCGCCCTTGTTGGCGAGGTCTTTGGCCACGTTCACCATGCGCATTTGCGCTTCGTCTACGTCCTTGAGTCGCACCGGGCCCATGGCCTCCATGTCTTCGCGCAGGATCTTTCCGGCGCGCTCGCTCATATTGGAGAAAAAGACGTCGCGCAGCGTGTCGGTCGATCCCTTGAGCGCCAGGCCGAGCTTGTCCTTCTCGACATGGCGCAGCAGCGTCTGGATGGAGCCGGGATCGAGCTTGCCGAGATCCTCGAATGTGAACATCAGCGCCTTGATGCGCTCCGCAGAATCCCGGCTGCGCTCTTCCAGCGCGGTGAGGAAGCGGCTTTCCGTCTGGCGGTCGAAATTGTTGAAGATCTCTGCAATGTGCTCATGGGCGTCGCGCTTCGCCGTGCGCGCGAGGTTGGACATGAACTCGACGCGCAGCGTCTTCTCGACTTTGTCCAGAATGTCCTTCTGTACGGAATCCATACGCAGCATTCGCTGCACCACTTCCATGGCGAATTCTTCCGGCAGCGCCCCCAGCACGCGGGCGGAATGCTCCGGCTTGATCTTGGAAAGCACCACGGCGACGGTTTGCGGATATTCGTTCTTCAGGTAATTCGCGAGCACCGTCTCGTTCACATTGGCGAGCTTGTCCCACATGGTGCGGCCCGCTGGCCCGCGGATCTCCTCCATGATCTGGGAGACCTTGTCGCCCGGCATGAATTTGGCGATGAGCCGCTCGGTGGATTCGTACGAGCCCATTAGCGATCCGGTTGCCGACATCTGCGATACGAAATCGACCAACAGTTTTTCGACCAGACTGGCGCTGATGTTGCCGAGGTTCGACATCACCTGCGAAATCTCCCTGATTTCGTCTTCCTCCAGCATTTTCCAGACCTGCGTGCCGTGCTCTTCGCCCAGCGCGAGCATGAGCACGGCAGAGCGTTCCGCGCCGCTCAGCTGGCGTACGTCTTCGCGAGTTTGCTGCTTGGCGCGCGACATGGGTTAGCCGGGTTGATGTAGCCAGGTGCGCAGGATGGCGAGCGCCTCTTCCGGATGCGCTTGCACCACCTCACCGACTTTGCGGATGGAGGATTCACGCACCTGTCCTTCGATGCGCGAAATGTCGATCATGTTTTCCTTTGCGGGGACGGAAGATGTGTTGCTACCACTGCTCGCTTCGCCGATCGGCGCAGGCAACTGGCCTGCTGCGGCTTGCCCAACCGCAACGATCTGCCCCGGCAGGGCGATGGGTCCGAACATCTTGGAGATCAGCGGGCGCATCACAAAGAAGCCGATTAGCAGTGCCGTGAGCGAAAGCAACGCAACCTCGATGATCTTGAACCACTGGCCGGATTCGAGTCCGAGGAGTGGCGTGGGGGCCGGTGTCGCGGGCACGGAATCCATCCTTGCGAAGGCCATATTCGATATCTGCACCTGGTCGCCGCGAGTCTTGCTAAAGCCCATCGCGGATTTCACCAGCGCCTCGATCTGCTGCATCTCCTTCGGCGTGCGCGGCCTGTATGTTTCATTGTTCGGGCCGGCGTAATCGCCGTCCACCACCACGGCGACAGACAGCCGCTTCACATCACCGCCGTTCATGTTGCTGGTGGTGACCGTTTTGGAAATTTCGTAGTTGGTCGTCTCTTCCGTGCGGGCGCTGTTCGACTTGTTGCCGCTGTCGTTTCCACCTGTTTGCTGCTGCGCGTTGGGCAGCGCGTTCGCGACGGACACCGCATTCGAGCTATTGTTCTGACTGTCGTTGGCGTTCTGCTCCACGGTCTGGGTCGAACGCACCACCTTGCTGTCCGGATCATATTTTTCAGAGGTTTCGCTGATCCTGTTGAAGTTGATGTCGGCCGACACTTGGGCGCGCACGTGGCCCGGCCCCACGATGCTTGCCACAATGGATTCGATGCGCTGGCGCAGGCGATCCTCGAAGTCGGTCGCGTGCTGCTCCTCATCTGCGGAGGCCGTGTCGACGCCGTCCTTGCTGTCGCCCCCAGCAAGCAGGTCGCCTTTGTCATCGATGATGGCGATGCGTGAGGGCTCGAGCCCTGCAACAGCTGCCGCGACAAGGTGCTGGATCGCGCCAACCTGGCCGCGATCCATTACGCCGCGTGTTTTGAGAACGACGGAGCCGCTCGGGTTCTGGGCATCGCGAGAAAAGATCTGTCGTTCTGGGATGACGAGATGTACACGGGCGCTATCCACCCCTTCGATGGTCTGAATTGAGCGCGCAAGCTCGCCCTCCAGCGCCCGCAGGCGATTGATGTTCTGCACGAAGGCCGTCGTGCCGAAGGCGTCGGACTTGTCGAAGATCTCGTAACCCACGCCAGCGGAGGGAAGGTTCTCGGATGCCAGCTCCATCCGCAGCTTGGTGACCTGGTCGGAAGGAACGAGGATTGTGCCCCCATCGCCTTTCACATCGTAAGGCACGTTCATAGTGTCGAGTTTTGCGGTGATCTGTTGGGCGTCACGTGGCTCGACCCCGGAAAACAAAATGCTCTTGGCCGGTTCGGTGATGACGCCCGCGATGTAGAGAAAAAACAGCGTCAGCGCGGCGGCCACTCCCGCCATCACGCCAAACCGCGCCGCGCCAACGGCCTTGATGAAATCCGGCAAGCTCACCCTCCGCAACTTTGCCCTTGGCGAACGGCGTGAGCGCGATGCGCAGATCACTTGTCCGCTGTGCTAGGCAAACTTTGCCGGAGGCATGGTAAAGTTGGACTTAACGCGATTGATCGAATGAACGACGAATAACGATTAGTGAATTGTCAACTATTCGAAGTCCGATCAGTTGCGATATTGCTGCAATCGTGTCGCGCGCAGGCCGGCGAGACCGTGACGGTCGATGGCGCGCTGCCAGGCGAGGAACTCTTCGACTGTAAGTGTGTAGCGGCGGCACGCCTCGTCGAGGCTGAGCAATCCACCCCGGACAGCTGCTACAACTTCGGCTTTTCGGCGGATAACCCAGCGCCGAGTGTTGGGCGGCGGGAGATCGGCCATCGTCAGCGGGCTGCCGTCTGGCCCGATGACATAGCTGACGCGGCCCCTTCGCTCTTCGCCAATCATGCGCGCACTCCCAACGTTACCCACGCGAAAGATAACCTGCTCGCATTTAAGAAAAGCCAAAAGCGCACGGTAAAAGAACTCGTAAGCTGAAGCATTTGCTGTGCAATTTCGGGAAAAGCCGGCGCCTTCAGGTCTGCGAAGGCGCCGGCCCTCCGTCAATGCATGTTGTTAAGCGTATCGAGCATCTCCGACGCGGTGGTGATGACGCGCGTCGATGCCGAATAGGCCCGCTGGGTGGTGATGAGGTTGGTGAATTCGGTGGCCAGGTCGACCGTCGAGCCTTCCAGCGCGGCGGACTGAATCTTACCCGCGCCACCGGCCCCGGCGGCTCCAATCACGGCGTTGCCGGACTGCTGCGTTTGCGCGTAGGCATTGCCGGAAATGGCCGAGAGCCCATTCGCATTGGTGAAGGTCGCCAGCGGCACCTGAGCGATTTTCTGAGTGAGTCCGTTCGAGAACTGTGCCGTGACAAGGCCATCCGCACCCACAGACACGCCGCTCAGCGTGCCGAACAACGCGCCGTCAATGGTCGAGTTGGTGAGCGTAGACGCGCTGTCGAACTGCGTCAGTCCGTTCGACGCGCCAGGCGTTCCGAAGTTCAGCGCCAAAGTCTGCGAGGAGAGACCGGAGCTTCCCCCCCACGGAATTGTGACGTTGACCGATCCTGTCGGCGTCGATTGGCTGTCGTCCGCATTTGCGAGCGTGCCGTCGCTGTTGAAGGACATCTCGCCAGATGCCAGAAGCGCGTTCCCGCCGGTGAGATTGTTGGCGGCATCGCCGGCATAGCTTACCTCGTATGACCAGGTATTGGCTCCGGTCTTCAGCCAATCGATGGTGACCGGCTGAGAACCGCCTTGGCTGTCATACACGTTTACGGTCCGTGTAAAGCTTGGCTCAACCGGAGGCGTACCGTTCGTCATATCGCCCGGATTGTAGGCGCCGGTATAGGCGTCCGTGCTCGCCTGCAGATTTGCC
>DASXGS010000447.1:0-5289 GCA_036488975.1 Rhizomicrobium sp.
GACGTGCAGAAACACGTGAAGGACATCGCTGAAAAATATCTCATCGCAGGCGAAACGCAGACGCCGGCCATCATGTTCGTACCCTCCGAATCGATCTATGCGGAACTGCATGTTTCATGCAGCGAAGTGGTGCAGAAGGCGCGGCGCATGCAAGTGGTGATCGTGTCGCCGCATGTGTTCATGCTGGCGATCAACACCATTCAAACGCTGCTGCGCGACGCCAAAATGCGCGAGCAGGCGGGCAAGATTCAGGCCGCCGTCGTGGAGCTGCTGCAGGATGTAAAACGGCTGGGTGAGCGGGTCGGCAATCTGCGGACGCATTTCGACCGCACCAACAAGGATATCGCGGAAATCGAAACATCGATGAAGCGGATCGAAGGCCGCGCCTCGCGTATCGAGCAGGTGGAACTGGCGCTGCCGGAAGAGGTGAGCGAGGCGGCGCCGCCGCTGCGCCTGGTCACGCGCGACGCTAGAGCGGCCGCCGCGCCCTGAATGCGGCGGAAAGCGTACCTTCATCAAGGTAATCGAGCTCACCGCCCACGGGCACGCCGTGCGCCAATCGGGTGACCTTCACATTCGAAGGGGCGAGCGCGTCCAGCAAATAGTGGGCCGTTGTCTGACCTTCGACGGTGGCATTCATCGCCAGGATCACTTCGTCCACGCCCCTGCGCACACGGTCGAGCAGCGGCGCCACGTTGAGCTTTTCTGGTGTGACTCCATCAAGCGCGGAGAGCGCGCCACCCAGCACGTGATACTTGCCCTTGAACACGCCCGCGCGCTCCAGCGCCCACAAATCGGCGACGTCTTCCACTATGCACAACACCGAGGGATCGCGCCGCGGATCGCGGCACAGCGCGCAGGGCGACGCAGTGTCGAGATTGCCGCAGATCTCACAATTGCGGATTGCCGCGGCGGCAGCGCGCATCGCGGCGCCTAGTGGCTCAAGCAGCGTCTCGCGCTTCTTCAGCAGCACCAGCGCCGCACGCCGCGCCGAGCGCGGACCAAGGCCCGGGAGCTTTGCCAGAAGTTGAATCAGGCGCTCGATTTCTGCGCCTGCGGGAAGCGATGCCATGCGCGTCCTCTAGCAGGGCGCAATGGAGCGCGCACCTACATTCGCAAGCGTCCCGCGTGGAGCGGCTTCGGCGCAGAAGGAACGCCGAGAAGCGCTGCCAGCCAGGCTGGAGCCGTTGTTGAACAGCTTGCCACCGTGTGATCCGCGTTCAGGATTAGCAACTGCTCTTTCGCGAAAGGCAACAGGTGCTTCACCGTCGGCAGGCCGGGGTTGTTCGCGGGTTGCAGGAAATCGAATGCGCGATGGAGATGGTTGAGCTGCCGGCGGTTCGCGGCGATCGTCGGCAGGTGAATGGGTTTGCTGCGGGTCGAGAAGGTGTGCTCGACAAATTGCAGAATGGAGGTGTGATCCAGCGGCTGCTTGAACACGGCGCCCCGTGGCGCCCATGGGGACACGATGAACAGCGGCACGCGGAAGGCGGGTCCGACGGCGCTTCCGGCCTGCGGAAGTCCGGCGGGCACGTGTTCCAGAATCGTCGGCGGCACGTGGTCGAAATATCCGCCTCCCTCGTCATAAGTGAGAAACAGCACGCTCGAATCCCACGCGCTTGAGCCCATCAGTTCCTCGACCACGCGCGCCGCGAGCAGCTGGCCCATGTCGGGCGGCGCGGGCGGATGCTCCGACACCGTGGCTTCGGTGATGATCCACGATACGGCAGGCAATGTGCCGGCAGCGAGATCGGCGAAGAACTCCGAGATGTCGGCGGTGGCCCGCGCCAGCTTTTGCGGATTGGCGAGAATCGACTGGAAGAAAATCAGCGGATTGAACGCGCCGATGGCGGAGGGCGCCGAGCCGTCCGCCACCGAGTAGCACTTCCACGGCAGTCCGGCATCGTCGAGCACATCGGCCATAGTCGGCCAGGTGAGCACCGGCGGCGGGGCGCTGAGCGACGGGTTGTTGTAGGGCAGCTGTGAGCCGATCTGCGACGGCGTGAGATAATCCCAGCCGCTGGTGCCGCTCCAGAGATAAAGCCGGTTGGGCAGCGTCGGTCCGATCTGAGCGCAGAAATTGTGATCGGCCAGCGTGAACGCCTGCGCGAGCTGCACATGATAAATGTGATCCTGCTCACGATAGAAGCCGATGGCTGTGGTGCGGTCACCTTCCGCGGTGACCCAGCCGTCCATCGCACCGTTGTTCCATTTCTTGTGCGAGCCTTCCCAGCTGTGGTCCGGGTCGTCGTCGCAGAATTGCGTGAGATGGAAGGGATGGTGCGGCTGGCCACCGCTGTCTTTGTAGGAAAGTGCGGCGGGATGAAAGCCGGTGGCCTTGTGCGCCGTACCGAGCTGCCCGGCGAACGAGCCGAAATAATGATCGAAGGAGCGGTTCTCCTGACACAGGATCACCACATGCTTGATCGTGTTGGCGGAGGGCCAGCGCGCCCGGTCCGCGCTGCGACGCGGGGCAGCACCCAGCAGCGATGGCGCCAGCGCGGCCGCACCGGCGAAGGCAGCAGCGCGGGGCAGCAAAGCGCGCCGGGTGAGGACGTTCCTGCGGAGAATGTCGTTCAGCCGATGCCAGCCAGGATGAATTTGTACCGGATCGCTCACGCAGCGCTCCCTTCGCGAAGTCCCGTGCCCAACGGAAAGCACGCTCGCTGGTTCCATGAAATTTTGACGACAAATCGAAAAGCCGTATAGCCGCTTGCTCTGGTGGCCCCGGCAAATCATTGCCATGCTGTCGTGCGAAGGAGCAGGCGATGCCTGAACACATTGCCGAACGGCGGCTGGTTTTACCGCAGCCGGTCTCAATTCCCGATGACCGCGAATGCCGCCGCGAGCGCGCGGTGCTGCGCGAGCTTGAGCCAGGCACGGTGATGATGATCGGCGACGATCCGCTGCTTGCGAAAATGCCGGAGAAGCCGACTCTGCTCGATTTTTTCCGGTACCGCTTCGGGCAGATCAGCTCCACGCACATGCTGCAGAGCGCGCGGCGGGCGCGTGCCGCCGGCCACAACGACAAGATCGTGCTCGCCTGCCTGCTGCACGATTTTTCAAACGGCGTGCTCATCCGCGCCGATCATGCGTACTGGAGCGCGCAGCTGGTGGCGCCCTACGTGGACGAAGAGGTCGCCTGGGCGATCGAGAAGCACCAGGCGCTACGTTTCTTTCCCGATGAATCGGTGGGATACGGGTATCCCGAAGCGTATGTGAAGTTCTTCGGGCCCAATTACGAAGTGCCGAAATATCTGCGCGAGGAATACGCGCGCGCCAGGGATCATCGCTGGTACATGACTTCACGCATCATCACCATCAACGACATCTATTCGTTCGAAGAGAATGTGGAGATCGATCCGGCGGAATTCGAAGACGTGGTGGGGCGGCATTTCCGACAGCCGGAAGAAGGCCTGGGCTTCGATAATTCACCCGTGGCGCACATGTGGCGGACCATGATCTGGCCGCGGAATTTCTTGTGATTCTACCTCTGCAAGGCGCGGGATGGAGACCATGCGCAGCCTGGCGGAGGGGGCGCTAGCGCGGCATCATCTCCGGCGGCAGGCCCATGTCCTGCGCCAGCTTTGCCATCTGCTCGCTGACCTGGCGCTCAACTTTCGTTTTCGCGTCGCGGTGCGCCGCGATGATCAGATCTTCGATGATCTCTTGCCCCTCGGGCCGCAGCAGCGACGCGTCGATCGACACCTTTCGCAACTCCGCTTTGCCGTTCAGCAGCACGCGCACAAGGCCTGCGCCGGAGACGCCCTCCGCCTCGATATGGCCGAGTTGCTCCTGCATGGCTTGCGCCTTCGCCTGCACCTCTTGCGCCTGTTTGAACAGATCGGCGATATCCATGGGCTTTACTCCGGCAATGATGGTTCTTCGGAAGTATCCGTTTCACTTTGGCGGTCGTACACGCCGACGATTTCTGCGCCCGGAAAGCGATCCAGCACCGCGCGCACGAGGGGCTCCTGCGCGACGGAATCGAGCTTCGCCTGCGCGGCGGCCTTGCGCGCCTCCGCAATCGTGGGCGCGCCGCCTTCGCGCGACACGCTGACCACCCAGCGCACGCCCGTCCAGTCCTTCAGTCGCTGCGCCAGATCGGCGGCAAGCGTGTTTGGCGCGCGGGCTGAGGGGCGGAATTCGATGCGCCCCGGCTCCAGCCGGATGAGATGCATGTCGTTCTCGATGTGCACCTTCAGCACCGGCGCGCCTTTTTGCACAGCGAGCGCGGCAAGGTCTTCGAGCGAACGGAAATGCGGCACCGGCGCTGCATCAGCGTTCAGCTGCGGCGCAGTAGACGCGGAGATTTTTGCCTCCCCCTGAAAGGGAGGGGTCGAGCCCCGCAAGCGGCTCGGGTGGGGGTCCGTAGCATGGCTCCTCCCCGAAGCTTCTCGTGCGGACATGCTTCCTCCCTCGCCTTTCAGGGCAGGGGAGCCGCTGTCCAGCAGGTCACGGACGAGTCTATCCGTCGGCGGAAGATGGGCGGCGTAGGCGAGCCGCACCAATGCCATTTCGGCCGCCTGAATGGGACGCGTGGCGTCGCGAACTTCCAGCAAGCCCTTGAGCAGCAGCTGCCAGGCGCGGGTGAGCGCGGGAACGGTAAGCTTGTTGGCCATCTCTGCCGCGCGCGCCGCTTCCGCACTGCTACCGTCGAAGAACCCTTCCGCACCGGGCGCCACCTTCACGCGGGTGAGAAAGTGCGTCGTTTCCAGCAGATCCTGCATCACTTGCAGCGGATCGGCGCCGCAATCGTAAAGCTGCGCGAGATCGCCAAGTGCGGCGGCGACGTCGCCGCCCATCAGCTTCTCGAACAGGTCGAGCACGCGGCCACGGTCGGCGAGACCCAGCATGCCACGCACGGAGTCTGCCGTGATCGCGTGTCCTTCCTCATGCGCAATCGCCTGATCGAGCAGCGACAGAGAATCGCGCACGCTGCCTTCCGCCGCGCGGGCAATCAGCGCCAGCGCCGCATCGTCGATTTCGATCCTCTCTTTCGCCGCAATCGCACGCAAATGTGCGATCAGCACCGGCGTTTCGATGCGCCTCAAATCGAAGCGCATGCAGCGCGAAAGTACCGTCACCGGCACCTTGCGGATTTCGGTCGTGGCGAACACGAACTTCACATGCGGCGGCGGCTCTTCTAGCGTTTTCAGCAGACCGTTGAACGCCTGCTTCGACAGCATGTGCACTTCGTCGATGATGTAGATCTTGTAACGCGCGGATGCCGGCGCATAGCGCACGCCTTCGATGATCTCGCGCACATCGTCGATCCCCGTGCGCGAT
>DASXGS010000005.1:0-3311 GCA_036488975.1 Rhizomicrobium sp.
GGCGTCGGAGATGACCACAGCTCTCCAGTCCCTGCGTTTCAACGAAGCGGCCGCAGCCGCATACCGTTTCACCTGGGACGTGTTCTGCGACTGGTATCTGGAGTTCATCAAGCCAATCCTGAATGGCACGGATGAGAGGGCAAAGGCCGAGACGCGGGCAACAGCCGCGTGGGCGCGCAACCAGATCGTGTCGCTGCTGCATCCCTTCATGCCGTTCATCACCGAGGAATTATGGGCGCGCACCGCGGAGCAGGGGCGATCTCTGCTGATCGAAGGGCCGTGGCCACAGCTCTCGTCGCTTCCGCAAGACGAAGCCGCGCATACGGAAATGCAGTGGGTGATCGATCTCGTCTCCGGCATCCGTTCGGTCCGGGCAGAGATGAACGTGCCCGCATCGGCGAAAACTGCGCTGGTGCTGAAGGACGCGAATACCGAATCCCGCGCGCGACTGGAGCGCCACCGCGATCTGATCATGACTCTTGCGCGGCTTGCCTCGGCTGATGCGGCCGATTCCATTCCGGCCGGTTCGGCGCAATTCGTGCTGAATGAGGCCACCGCCGCAATTCCGCTCGGCGATGTCATCGATTTCGCCAAGGAGCGCACTCGGCTGGAGAAGGAATTAGCCAAAGCCCACTCGGAAGTGGCGCGGGTCGACGCCAAGCTCGGCAATGCCGATTTTCTCGCCCGGGCTCCCGAGGACATCGTAGACGAACAGAAAGAGAAGCGCGCCGAGGCCGAGGCTCTGGCCGGCCGCCTTCGGGAGGCGCTGAGCCGGCTTGGCTAGGGGAACAAGCCCGTCCTTTCATGCATTTCATGGGTGGAGCGGCCAGGGAGATGGTCATGAAAAGGATTGTTACGACAGCGTTCGCGGCAGGCTTTCTCGCTTTGGGAACGGCGGGCGCCAGCGCGGACTGTCACAGCGCAAAAACCACCGGAACGGTGCTCGGCGCGGTTGGCGGCGGCGTGCTCGGCAATGTGATCACGCATGGCAGCGTGATCGGCACGTTGGCCGGCGGCGCCGGTGGCGGCTTCATCGGTCACCGTCTGGCCGGCAATGGGTGCGAACGGACGGCATATTACCACCGTCATCGCGTGGCCTATTACCACCACCACAAGTACTGGGTGGATCGCAACGGCCACCGCCACTATTACCGCGTCGCCACGCGTTAAGGTCTAGCGCTAGCCGAAAATCGGCCTCTCCTCCGCGAAGAATAATGGCGAGCGGGAGAGGTCGATGAATTTGCGCTCGTCCTCGAGCAGTTCGCGGCCGGCGGCCTCGCCTTCGGGTGTGGCGGTCGCGGTCGCAATCTCGTCCAGCGAATCCCACCACAGTTCGGCAACGCCGTCGTACCCTTCCGGTGCGCCGCGGCCGGCGCGAATGGCGTCGTTGAAGGGCGTGGTTGCCGTATGCAATTGGACATACCGCCGAATGCGCAGAGCCTCCCGGTTCTTCGCTACCAATGGCGCATGCTGCTCGTGCCAGTAGCGCTGGAATTCTTGCCGGCTCAGTTTTGGCAGCCGATGCAGACAAAAGGTGAGCTTGATCATGCAGTGGGTCCTCTCCGATGGAGGAACCTACCTGCCGGCAACCTACGAAGCGAGGATCGGCTGAACCTTCTGGCCGGCTTCGAGGCGCTCGGCGCCGCGCACGATCACGCGCTCGCCGGCGTGCACCGGCCCGTGCACTTCCACCATTGAGCCGTCTTCGGTGCCGGTTTCCACCGCCACCCGCGTGACCACGTTCTTGGCGTTCACTTTGAATACGTATGTGTTGTCCTCGCGCAGCACGAGCGCATCGCGCGGCACCGCGAGCACATCGCGCGGCGGTGCCGACGGGGCGAAAACTTTCGCGGCATCGCCGACGAACGCCTGTCCGGCTTTCAGTGCCACGCGGATTTCGATGGTGCGGCTGAGCTCATCCCCCACCGGCACAATGGTACGCACGTTCGCGGTGAGCGGCCGTTTCGCGATCTCCACCGTGAGCGGCATGCCCTCACGCAGATAGTGCGCGGTGTCGATCGGCGCCTGCGCCTTCACCTCGATGGAGTTGATGTCGACAAGCCGCACGACTTCCTTGCCCGGCGCCGCGTATTCGCCGGCATTGATGAGACGCGCAACCACGCGGCCAGGGAATGGCGCGCGGATTTCGCTGTGGTTGAACTGGTACTCGCTCTTGCTCATGGCAGCCTTTGCCTGCGCAAGCGCACCTTCGTCCATCTGGCGGGTGGACTGCGCCTGATCGCGCGTCGCCTTCGCAATGGCGGATTGCTCATACAGCCGATCCATGCGGTCGGCCTGGCTCCGGTCGAAGTTCAGCTGGGCCGCGAGCCGCGCGACATTCGCCTTGTCAGATGTGAGCTGCATGCCGGCGACGTTGCGGTCGATGCGCGCCACGATATCGCCCGCCTTCACCACCGTGCCGACTTCCGCCACCCAGGCCACCCGTCCTTCGACTTCGGAAGCCAAATGCGAATCGCTGCGGGCCACCACCGTGCCCGGCAGGATCACCTTGGGCGCCATTTTCACTGCGCGGGCGGTGGCGACGCCCACCTTCGGTGGCGCTTGTGGAGCTTGCTGCGCCGCGGCCAATGACGCGAAGGCGAACGCAGCCACAGCCGTCACCGTGCCAACAAGCGAAACCTGCAACGTCCTCATGCGGCCGCCCTCGTCGGATGGTACGGTGCTGCGGGCGTGATCGGCTCTTCAACCATTGCTCTCGGGCGCTCGCCCAGCCGCAACATCGCTGGGATCAGAATCAATGTGAACACATGACTTACCAGAATGCCTCCCACGATCACCGCGCCAAGTCCGCGATAGATCTCCGCGCCGGGACCCGGAACGATCACCAGCGGCAGCATACCGAAAATGGCCGTCAGGGTGCTGGAGAAGATGGGGCGTAGCCGAGTTTCGAGGCTGGAACGCACCGCCTCCACGCGTGTCATGCCTTCTGCCTCCGCCTGCCGGGTACGGGCGACCAGCAGGATGGTGTTGTTCACCACCAGACCCAGCACGATGATGAAGCCGATCATCGTGAGCAGATCTAGCGGCTGGAACACGAACAGCCCGAGGATGCGCAGCGCCGCCATGCCGCCGATCGTGCCAAGCGGCAATGCGATGGTTGCGATGGCCGAATCCTTCACCGACTTGAACAGCGCCGCCATGATCAGGAAGAGCAGCAGCACGGCGAGGCCGAAATTCTTGCCCATGCTCCACAGCGCGTTGTCGAGGTGATTGGCAGCTGCGCCGTAGGTCACCTCGCCCCCAGGAGGCAGCAGTTTCTTCATGGGCGGCTCGATTTCCGCCCGGACGAT
>DASXGS010000092.1:0-4356 GCA_036488975.1 Rhizomicrobium sp.
ACGCAGCATCGTCGCCAGCGATGCCACGCCCTCGTGAATGTCAGATTGCGTGATAGGCGCCCGCAATCAGCGTGTCGCGCCGTTGCAGTCGGCGGAGACCCAGCGACCCTCCATCGTCGTGGTGGCGTTGATGGGGTGACCGTCCTGGGTGCCGGTGAAGCTCTGTTTGCCGGTGTAGTGCTCGGGCGAGTCGTAGCTGATTTCGAAATGGCCCGTCGCGTTCATCTCGCCGGTGCAGACCAGGTCGGCGCTGAATGACTGGCCAGTGGTCTTGAGGTTCGACATTTTGCAATCCTGCCCGTTGCGCATCGGCGGTGGCTTGATCGCGTTCACCTCTTCCTGGGTCATGCAGTGCTGCACGGTCATGGTGCGCCCATTCATGGACATTCCGCGCGCCCGCATCGCCGCCTGCGCTTCCGGCGGCAGTTTCGACATGTCGGGCATGCCGGCCATATTCATGGTGACGGTGATGCTCCACAGGCCGACCTTGCCATGACTGGCAATCGCCGGAACGGCCGCAACGGCGAGCGCCGCAGCACCCGCCCCGAAAACCACGATCCTCCTCGAAAAACGCATGAAAGCTCCCTCTCTAATAGCCGACCGGGCCAATAAATCCCCTTTTGCCCGAAGCCGCACCGCTTGAAAACCGCCGAGTTCGCAGCGGGAACTCCCGCTTTGGGACAAAAATTTCGTGGAATCGGGGAACCAATTGGCCGCTGCTGCCGTTTCTGGCCCGATTTCGGAGAGGGACTATCAACATGATTGTCACTTGCAAGTGGCGCCTGATGGCAGGCGCCGCGCTCGCATCGCTTTGCCTTGTGTCAGAGAATTCTTCCATCGCTTCAACGGCTTGGGTGAACACGCATACGCAAGCCATCCCACTGGTAAAGGCGTCGCCCTTGGGCGCGCTCGATCCGGCAAAGACGCTGCGCGTTACGGTTGCGCTGCAAATGCAGCATCAGAAGGCTTTGCAGAAGCTGGTGCAGGACCAGGCGACCCCCGGCTCCTCCAGCTACAACACCTACATTACGCCGGCCCAGTTCAATGCGACGTATGCGCCGAACGCCGCATCGGTGAATGCCGTACGAAACTATCTCGCCAGCGCCGGCCTCAGCAATATTTCCGTCGAGCCCAACCGGCTCTTCGTCAGCGCGACGGGCACGGTCGGGCAAATCCAGACTGCATTCAACACCAGCCTCGCCCGCTTCAAACAAAAGGGCAAAACGGTGTTCGTCAACACGACCCCGGCGCAGGTGCCGCAAGCATTAAGCGGCATCGTTCTTTCCGTGCTCGGGCTTAACAACGTACAGGCAACCACGCCGATCACCCAGTGCGATATCTCGCAACCGACCTGCCTGCGTTTCTCTTACGACCCGGCGACTTACTGGAAGGCCTACGATGTGGGCACGGTGGCCAAGGGCCGCCTTACATCGATCGCGATTATGGCCGAAGGCAACGTGAAGCCGGTCATTCCCGACCTGCGCATCTTTGAATCGGCAATGCACCTTGCCAGGGCACCGGTGACTGTCGTGCAGGTTGGCGTGCCAAGCCCCGACACCGCCGGCGTCGATGAATGGGATCTAGACACGCAATACACGACCGGAATGGCAGGCACTGTCGCGAACCTTTACATTTACGCGACCACGTCGCTCACCGATCAGGACACCGCGCTCGAATTCAACCATTGGGCGCACGATGATCTTGCCCAGGTTGCGAATGCATCGTTCGGCATCTGCGAGTTCTTCCCCTTCCTCGACGGAACGATGGTTGCAGACGATCAGGTGTTCCTCGAGGCCGCGGCCCAAGGTCAGACGATGTTCTCCTCGACCGGCGACACGGGATCGTTCTGCCCCGTTGGCGTGGGTACCAACGGCGTGCCAGCCGGTGCGCCATTCGTCGGCTTCCCCGCAACCTCGCCTTATGTGGTCGGCGTGGGCGGCACCACCCTCATCACCAATGCGGACGGCAGCTACAACAGCGAAGTGGCATGGTATGCGGGCGGCGGCGGCATCAGCCAGTTCGAGTATTCGCCTCCCTGGCAATCGCCTGTCGTTCCGACCAACAATCCGGATGTGCCGGCGACGTTTCGCGCGATCCCCGACATCTCGATGGATGCCGATCCCAACACCGGCGCGATTGTCTATATCAATGGCCAGGTGAACTATTTCGGCGGGACAAGTCTGTCCTCGCCGCTGGCCGCCGGCGTGTGGGCACGGCTGCAGAGCGCCTATCGCAACAAGCTGGGCTTCGCGGGACCGAGGCTCTATGCGAGTTATCCGGCGTTCGGCACCGCGCCCAGCGCACCGGGAGGCGTGACGCAGCTGGTGGACGGCTTCAACGATGTGCTGACCGGCGCGAACGGGCTGTACACATCGCTGCCGTATTATGACTTCACGACCGGCTTAGGCACGCTGGACGTGACGGCGAAGAAGGCGGCCGTGCCGCATTAGTCGCGAACCAACAGAAGATGAAGAAGGGGCCGGATGATTCCGGCCCTTTCTGCATTGCGGTCACGCTTTGGCAAGTCTCCACGCATCGCCCGCCGGCGCTGTACCCGCGTCGTACGGGCGCGCAAGCACCATGTAGAGAGCGCCGAACCCGATGAGGACAAGCCACGTCAGTCCCATTGAATAGTTCGCGAACCATGGCGCGGTCGGCGTGCGCGGCCACAGCATGTCGAGCAATGCGCCGAGCCCGTAGACGAGCGCCACGATGTTTACCGGCCACGCCCATGCGCCAAGCCGGAACTGTCCCGACGGCACCCAGCCGCGGGCGCGCGCCACGAGCGCACCCAACACGATCATCTGGAAGGCCGCATAGATGCCGATGATTGCGGAGTTCACGATGGTGGCGATGGCATTGGCAAAGAAGTAGCCGAGACAGACGATTGCGCCGGCGATGATTCCGGAAAGCACCAGCGCACGCACGGGCACATGGGTGTGCGGTGAAATCGCGGAAAGATAGTCGCTTGCCGCAATCATGCGGTCACGCGCATAGGCGAATACCAGCCGGCTGGTGGCAGCCTGCAGGCTGAGGATGCAGGACATGAACGACACCATCACCACCGCCACCACCAGCTTCGAGCCCACCGGGCCGAAGACAGAAAGCAAGACGCTTTCCACGGGCGTGGTGTTCTTGCCTGCGATGACGGCCGCAATATCCGGCTGCGCAAGGATAAGCGCCAGACACACGAACGCGGCGGCCGTCATGCCGACGTAAATGGTCATGCGCATGGCGCGCGGAATGGAGAGGCCGGGATTGGGTGTTTCCTCCGCCACGTCACCGCACGCTTCGAAACCGTAGCAGGTGAACAGGCCGGTGACGGCAGCGGCGAAGAAGAACGGCCAATACGCACCCGGCGCGCCGATGTTGAAGGTGTTCGTCACGACCGACAGCGGCTGATGCCGGTGAAACAGCAGCAGGTATCCGCCGACAACGATGGCGCCGGCGATCTCGCAGACGAAGCCGAACATGGCGACGCGCGCGAGCAGCTTCGTACCCGCGAGATTAATCAGTGTGGAGATCATCACGAGCACAAGCGCGACTGCCGTGGTGACAAACGGCGATGCCGTGAACCCGAGCAGGGCGGCGAGAAACGGCCCGGCACCGACGGCGACCGCGGCAATGGTGATGAACAGCGCCCAGCCGTATATCCACCCCGCCATCCACGCCCAGCGCTTGCCGACCAGCCGGCGCGCCCATGGATACAGCCCTCCCGAAATCGGGAATTGCGACACCACTTCGCCGAAGACGAGGCAGACAAGGAATTGGCCGGCACCCGCCAGGAAGTAGGACCACCACATCGGCGGGCCGCCGGTGGTGAGGCCCAGATCGAAGACCGAATAAACACCGACGACAGGCGAGAGGTAGGTGAAGCCGAGCGCGAAATTCTGCCACACGCTCATGGAGCGGTCGAACTTCGGCGTATAGCCAAGCGCCGCGAGTTGTGCGCTGTCGGTATCTGTTTTCGCGTCCATCCCCTGCCTCGTTCCCGCTCCCGTCATTTCTGGACCGCGCGTCCGGAATCCGTCAACCTGCAACCCGTGCCGGAGGACAACATGCAAACGGAATTGCTCATCGGCGGGAAATTTGAGGCGGGGCAAGGGGCGGCAGAGCGGATCGTCAATCCGCGCAACGGACGGCTGATCGTAGAACTCCCCGAAGCCTCCGATGCGCAGATCGATGCGGCGGTTGCAGCGGCGGCGGGTGCGTTGGAGACATGGTCGCGCACCACGCCGGCCGAACGCAGCGGCGCTTTGCTGAAAGTCGCCGATGCAATCGAACGCGACGCGGAGGCCTATGCCGAGCTTGAATCGCTCAACTGCGGCAAGCCGCGGCATCTGGTGCTGGCCGACG
>DASXGS010000105.1:0-2008 GCA_036488975.1 Rhizomicrobium sp.
CACGGCACCGTCACCATCGGCGCCATCGAAAAGTACCTGACCGAGGCGGCCTGGGAGAACGGCTGGGTCAAGCCGCTCAAGCCGCGGCGGCTGATCAACGCGTCGGTCGCGGTCATCGGCGCCGGCCCCGCGGGGCTTGCGGCGGCGGAAGAGCTGCGCCGCTTCGGCTACCGGGTCACGGTTTTTGACCGGCATGATCGCGCCGGCGGCCTGCTGACCTACGGCATTCCCAATTTCAAGCTGGAGAAGCATGTCGTCGCGCGCCGTGTGCAGCGGCTGATCGAGGGCGGCATCGCGCTCAAGCTCAACACCGAGATCGGGAGAGATGTGACGTTCGGCGAACTACGTTCGGAATACGACGCGGTGCTGATCGCCACAGGCACCTACAAGCCCCGCACCACCGACGCGCCGGGCATCCAGCTCGACCGCATCGTGCCGGCGCTCGACTACCTGATCGCCTCCAATCGCGTGGGCTTTGGCGACGCTGTGCCGGAATTCGAATCTGGCAAGCTGGACGCACGCAATCGCCATGTCGCCGTGATTGGCGGCGGGGACACCGCTATGGATTGCGTGCGTACTGCCGTCCGCCAGGGCGCCAAATCCGTGTCCTGCATCTACCGCCGCGATCGCGACAACATGCCGGGAAGTTTGCGCGAAGTCGCCAACGCGGAGGAAGAGGGCGTACGCTTCGAATGGCTGACCCTGCCGCAGAAATTCCTCGGCATCGTCAACGTGGAAGGTGTGCGGCTCACCCGCATGCGGCTCGGCGCGGCCGATGAATCAGGGCGCAAGATGCCGGAGCCGATCCCCGGCGCCGATTTCAAGCTCGATTCCGATCTCGCCATCATGGCGCTCGGCTTCGATCCGGAAGACCTGCACGCGATGTTGAATGCGCCGGACCTCGCGCTCGCGCGCGCCGGCACCGTGCGTGTGCAGCCACCGGTGCTTGGCACTAATCTCGACGGTGTGTTCGCCGCCGGCGATGTGGTGCGCGGCGCTTCGCTAGTGGTGTGGGCGATCAGGGACGGCCGCGACGCAGCGGTGAGTATCGATCAATACCTGAGGACGAAAGCGTATCGCTTCCGCGAGGCCGCGGAATGAGTGCGATGAACGACGCCGAACGCGACGTCGAGCGCTTCCTCGCCAACGCGGCGAAGCTTGAAGCGGCGCATGCCTACTCGCCGGAACAGGAGCATGATGCCTGCGGCGTCGGCCTGATCGCGGCGGTGGACGGCGAGCCGCGCCGCGAAGTCGTCACCCGCGCCATCGAGGCCTTGAAAGCGGTTTGGCACCGCGGCGCCGTGGATGCCGACGGCAAGACCGGCGACGGCGCAGGCATCCACCTGCAGGTGCCGCAGGAATTCTTCCGCGCCGCTGTTGCGCACACCGGCCATCATCTGCGCTCGGGCCGCATTGCGGTAGGACAGATCTTCCTTCCGCGCACCGATTACACGGCACAGGAGACCTGCCGTACCATTGTGGAATCCGAAATCCTGCGCTTCGGCTTTTATCTCTATGGCTGGCGGCAGGTGCCGATCGACATCCGCGTGATCGGCGAAAAGGCGAACGCCACGCGCCCCGAAATCGAGCAGGTGATGTTCGATGTCGGCGATTCAGAAGATCTCGAAGCGCTGGACCGCCGGCTCTATCTCTGTCGCCGCCGCATCGAGAAGCGGGTGCGCGAAGCATCGGTGCAAGATTTTTATGTCTGCTCGCTGTCGTCGCGCTCGCTCATCTACAAGGGCATGTTCCTCGCCGAGCAGCTCGCCAATTTCTATCCCGACCTGAACGACGATCGCTTTGTCAGCGCCTTCGCCATCTTCCACCAGCGCTATTCAACAAACACGTTTCCCACGTGGCGGCTGGCCCAGCCCTTCCGCATGCTCGCACACAATGGCGAGATCAACACGCTCAAGGGCAACGTCAACTGGATGAAGAACCACGAGGTGAAGATGGCCTCGGCGCTGTTCGGCAAGCACGGCGACGAGATCAAGCCCATCGTTCAGCC
>DASXGS010000128.1:0-4140 GCA_036488975.1 Rhizomicrobium sp.
CCAGGCCATGCTGCCGCCGCTGTTCCTTCCTGCTGCGGAAATTCGATTCGGCGAAATCAATCGCGCCATGGATACCGCGAAATACACCTTCGTCGTCGATGTGCCGCCCAAGTTTCAGCGGGATCTGGCCAACAACTCCAAACCCACGCTTCAGACCATCGTCGATGCGACGGCGATGAGTCAGGCGGGCAGAGGCCCCGGATATATCAAGAAAATCGTCAACTCGACCGTGAGGCCGTTTTGGGCCGCATCGGGACGGCCGGAAAACCAGCCGGTTCTCAAACTCAACACGCGCGCCCGGTTCAATCCGAACTACGAGCAGAGCTGGTTCGTCGCCATCAACCAGGTCATCAACAACATCTCGGTGCTTGCCATCTTTCTGACGGGAGCGGCCGTGCTGCGCGAGCGCGAGCACGGCAACATCGAGCATCTGCTTGTCATGCCGCTCAAGCCCTTTGAGCTGATGTTCGCCAAGATCTGGGCCAACGGTCTTGTCGTCGTGGTTGCGGCGATGGCGTCGCTGTTTCTGGTCGTGAAGGGCGCGATCGGCGTGCCGATTTCCGGATCGATGCCCCTGTTCGTCAGTGGGTTGTGCATCTACCTGTTCTCCGTCACCGCGCTTGGAATCATGCTCGCCACATTGGTGCGATCGATGCCGCAATTCGGGCTGCTGGCGTTTCCGGTGTTCATCATCATGAACCTTTTGTCCGGCGGCAACACGCCACTCGAGAGCATGCCGGTGCTCCTGCAGAACATTATGAAGTTCGTGCCGTCGACTCATTTCGTGAGCTTTTCGCAGGCCGTTCTGTTCAGAAGCGCAACGCTTTCCATGGTGTGGAAAGACCTGCTGATCATGTTCGCGATCGGCTCGGTCTACACGCTCTTCACTCTTTCCCGGTTCCGAAAAATGCTGGCTGCGGTCCAGTAGCGAGGGTGGACTCAAATGCGTGCGAATGAGGCGGACAAACAGCGATTGAATTGCATCCCGGTGTGGTTGCTTCCGGCAATGATAGTGGCGGGCTGCACCGTCGGTCCGGAGTACACCAAACCGGAGGTGGCTGTGCCTGCGGTTTTCCGGGCGCAAATCACCCCCGCGGAAGCGGCCTCCTTCGCCGATTTGCCGTGGTGGTCGGTTTTCCATGACACGGTGCTTCAGGGACTTGTCACGGAGGCGCTGGCCAGCAATTACGATCTGCAGATTGCCGTTGCGCGCATCGAGCAGGCGCGCGCGAAGGTCGAGGAGGTTGACTCGCAGAGCAAGCCGCAGGTCGGTTACGGCGCAACTGCGACCGGCGAGAAGGTTGTCGTTCCCGGGAAGAAATCTCTCGATTCGGTGACGTACGGATCGTTCGCGGGGCTGCTCAGCGCGTCGTGGGAACTGGATATATGGGGACGGATCCGTCATCAAACCGAATCCGCACAGGCGAACCTTCTGGGCCAGCAATACGTTCGCCACGGCATTATCCTGACCTTGGTGAGCGACGTTGCGGCCGATTACTTCCAGCTGCTCGAACTCGATCGCGAACTCGCGATCGCCAACGGCAGTGCCGAGGCCTACAGAAAAACGCTGGATCTTTTCACGCTTCGCTACGGCGCCGGAAAGGACAGTCGCCTGCCGGTCGAGCGGGCGCGCGCTGCCTACCAGTCCAGCCTGGCCGATATCCACGATCTGAACCGGAGAATCGGGCAGCAGGAAGATGCGATCAGCATCTTGCTCGGCGCCTATCCCAAGGCGATTTCTCGCGGACATGGGCTGACTGACCAGTCGGTCGCGGCCACCCCGGTTGGCTCAACCACAGCGTTACTGCGTCGGCGTCCTGACATTCTAGAGGCTGAGCAAGGCATGATCGCGGCCAATGCGGACATCGGCGCGGCCGTTGCCGATTTCTATCCGAAGATCGGGCTTTCCACTTTTCTGGGCGGCCAAGGCGTGGGTGTCGGCGGTCTGTGGGGAGGCTTCGGCATCTGGAATCTTGCTGCGGCGTTGGCCGGCCCGATCTATTCCGGCGGCCGGCTGGAAGCTGTTTACAAGGAGCGGCAGGCGTTCTGGGATGAAACCGTTGCCCAGTACAGGCAGACAATCGTAGGGGCTTTTCGCGACACATCGGACGCGCTCATCGCGCAGCAAAACCTCGGCCCGCAGCGTGTCGCGCTCGAGGGCCAGGTGGGAGCACTCCACCATTCTGTGGATTTGGCGCTGCTCCGGTACCAGGCCGGACGCGCGAGCTATTTCGAAGTCCTCGAGGCGCAGCAACTGTTGTTTCCGGCAGAAGATTTGCTGGCGCAGGTCCAGCGGGAACAACTCATAGCGGTTGTCAATCTCTACAAGGCGCTGGGTGGCGGATGGGACCAAAGAGAACCCACCCTCGCTGAGCGAACGGCGAGCACGAACATTCCACCCGCGCCTGCGCAGCAGCAGGTTGCAGCTCCAAATGCTGCGCCTGGGCAGCCCGCCGCAATGGGCGCCCCGCAATCGCACGCCGCCGTTGCGGCGGGAGGAAAATAGCCATGCCTGCCAGCGCGGCCTCGGCGGCGAAATTGCGTTCGACGGCGGCACCTCCCGGTACGCGGCATGAAAAATTCGAACGGCTCGTAGCGAAGGCCCAGCGCCTTCCACCCGCTGTCACCGCCGTTGCGCATCCTTGCGATGACGTGTCGTTGAGGGGTGCTGTGGAAGCGGCGCACCTCAAGCTGATCGTTCCGTTGCTGGTCGGGCCAGCCGCGCGCATTCACGAGGTTGCGTCACAATCGGAACTCGATATCGACGGGTTGGAAATCATCGATTCGGCACACAGTCATGACTCCGCTGCCAAGGCCGTGGAACTCGTGCGCACCGGCCGCGCCCAGGTGCTGATGAAAGGTAGTCTGCACACCGATGAGCTCATGGGTGCAGTGGTCGCGCGCGAGGCGGGCCTGCGCACGGCGCGCCGCATCAGCCACTGCTTCATCATGGACGTGCCTGGTCACGACAGCGCGCTGGTGATCACGGACGCAGCTGTGAACATTGCGCCGACCCTGGCCGAGAAAATCGACATAGTGCAGAACGCGATCGATCTGACGCATGCGCTCGGCGCGTCAGATGTGCGCGTGGCGATCCTCAGCGCGATGGAAACGGTGAATCCCAATGTGCCCTCGACGTTGGAAGCAGCGGCGCTATGCAAGATGGCGGATCGCGGGCAGATCACCGGCGCGTTGCTCGATGGCCCGCTGGCGCTCGACAATGCGATCAGCCCCGAAGCCGCGGCGATCAAAAAGATAGCTTCGCCCGTTGCGGGGCGCGCAAACGTGCTCGTCGTGCCAGATCTCGAAGCGGGAAACATGCTGGCAAAAAGCATGGCCTATCTGGCCGGCGCAGACGGTGCTGGCATCGTGCTGGGCGCGCGCGTGCCGATCATCCTCACAAGCCGGGCCGACGAATTGCTGACGCGGCTGGCCTCCTGTGCCGTCGCCGTTCTCATCGTCGCGGCCCGCCAAGCGAGCACTGCGATTCAGTAGCGATCACGGAATTGAATTGATCACGACCATGAGCAGGTGCATCGCCGTCATCAATGCCGGATCGTCCAGCATAAAGTTCGGTCTCTACGAAGTCGGAACGGAATCCCTCTTGTATCGTGGTAAGGTTGAGCAGATCGGGGTTTCGCCGCATCTTCAGGTATCCGATGCGAAGGGGGCAGTCGTTCTCGAGCGACACTGGCCCGCCGAGAACTTTGACCATTGCGTGGCAACACACGTAATCCTGGAGACGGGGAGGGCCTTGCTTGCGGGGTCGCCGGTCGCGGGGGTCGGTCATCGCGTGGTGCATGGCGGGATGAAATATGCGCTTCCGACGCGCGTCGATCGCGGCGTGATCGCCGATCTTTCAGAGTTGGTGCCGCTGGCGCCCCTTCATCAGCCGCACAATCTGGCTCCTATTGAAACCATTTTCGATGCTGCGCCGCAGGTTCCGCAGGTGGCGTGTTTCGATACGGCGTTTCATCGCGGCCAGCCGGAGATCGCGCAGCTGTTTGCGCTGCCGCGCGAGCTGACGCGGTCAGGCATCCGGAGGTACGGGTTTCATGGGCTATCCTACGAATACGTCACGTCACATCTGCCGGCGATTGCGCCGGAGTTGGCCGACGCGCGTATCGTCATCGCGCACCT
>DASXGS010000143.1:0-3975 GCA_036488975.1 Rhizomicrobium sp.
GGCGAGCCGCGCATCGGCGCCCATGGCAAACCGGTCATCTTTCTGCACCCGAAGGACTTTGTGGGCACCCTCGTCGAGCTGGAGCAGGCCTGATTCGACTCCGCGCGGGCGGGAGGGTCGCGGTCGCGTGAATTTTTGCTCAACGTCGCGACCCTGACGCATCCAAGTCCATGGAGCGGCGTTGCTTATACCGGCCGTTCACCAAGCTTCCCTATGGTGCGGTTCGGGAGAGTTCGCCGTGCAGATCGTTCATCATCAGTCCCGCCCGCTCAGAGAGCACAGGCTCCTGATCGCCATGGCCACCCTCGCGGTGGTCTATTGCTTGGGCGCGCCATTTGCTGCGGACATGATCGCCCATCTGGGGCTCTGAACCGCAGCACGGGGCGGCACCCCGCCGATTTGCCCTCGCACGGCCGCTTGCCTATGAAGGTGCATCGCAGCAAATCGGCCTCTCACGCATGCGCCTGTCACGCTATTTCCTGCCCACACTGAAGGAGACGCCGGCCGAGGCGCAGATCGTCTCCCACCGCCTGATGCTGCGCGCGGGGCTGGTCCGGCAGGAGGCGGCTGGCATCTACGCCTGGCTGCCGCTCGGCTTCCGGGTGCTGAAAAAGATCGAGCAGATCGTGCGCGAGGAGATGAACCGCGCCGGCGCCATCGAAATCCTGATGCCCACGCTGCAGCCGGCCGATCTGTGGAAGGAAACGGGCCGGTATGACGCCTACGGTCCCGAAATGCTGCGCATCAAGGATCGCCACGAGCGCGAGCTGCTCTACGGCCCGACCAACGAGGACATGGTGACGGAAATCTTCCGCGCCTATGTGAAGTCGTACAAGGCGCTGCCGCTGAACCTCTATCACACGCAATGGAAATTCCGCGACGAAGTTCGTCCGCGCTTCGGCGTGATGCGCGGACGCGAATTCCTGATGAAGGACGCGTACTCGTTCGATTTGGACAAGGACGGCGCGCGGCGCTCCTACAACAGGATGTATGTGGCGTATCTGCGGGCCTTCACCCGCATGGGGCTTGTCACCATTCCCATGCGCGCCGAGACCGGCCCGATCGGCGGCGACCTCTCCCACGAATTCATCGTTCTGGCCGAAACCGGCGAAAGCGAAGTGCACTGCCACAGGGACCTGCTCGACATGCCGGTGCCGGGTGAGGATGTAGACTTCGAATCCGATCTGGAGCCCTTCGTCCGCCAACGGACGAATCTGTATGCCGCCACCTCCGACGTCCACGACGCGGCGCGGTTCGAGCAGGAGGTGCCGGCGGAGAAGCGCGTATCGGCGCGCGGTATCGAAGTCGGCCAGATCTTTTATTTTGGCACAAAGTACTCGGTGCCGATGAAGGCAGTGGTTGCAGGACCGGATGGCAAGGAGGTGCCTGTCGAGGGTGGCTCCTACGGCATCGGTGTGTCGCGGCTGGTGGGCGCGATCATAGAGGCGTCGCACGACGACAGCGGCATCATCTGGCCGGAACCCGTGGCGCCATTCGATGTTTCGGTGATTAATCTAAAAAAAGGCGACGCGAAAACAGATGCCGCCTGCGAACAACTTTACGCGAAATTGACCGCTGCCGGCAAAGATGTGCTTTACGACGACACAGAGGACCGCCCGGGCGCGAAATTCGCCACCCACGATCTCATCGGCCTTCCGTGGCAGGTCATCGTCGGCCCCCGCGGCTTGGAGAAAGGCACGGTCGAAGTGAAAAGCCGCGCCACCGGCAAGCGGGAAGAGATGTCGGTTGAGGCGATCCTGAATAAGTTTGGATCGCGGTAGAGGGCAGATTGGCCGAGCAGCAAGAGCAGGCACTGGCGGCACGGATCGAGGCGGTCTCCGGCGCGAAACAGCGACGCGGCAAAGGGCAGGATCGTTCTGTCACGGGGCCATTTGCGGCGTTCGAATGGATGATAGCGCTGCGCTACCTTCGGCCGACGCGGCGGGAAGGTTACGTTTCCATCATCTCCATTTTCTCGCTGATCGGCATCGCCATCGGCGTGGCGGCGCTTATCATCGTCCTCGCGGTCATGAACGGTTTCCGGCACGAGCTGCTCTCGCGCATCCTCGGTCTCAACGGCCACGCGGTGGTGCAAAGCCTGTATGGCAATATCACCAACTACGACCCGGTGGCCGCGAAGGTGCGCGCCGTACCCGATGTCACGCGCGTCACGCCGATCATCGACGGTCAGGTCATGGCGAGCGCCAACGGCCTAAACGGTGGCGTGCTGGTGCGGGGCATGCGGCGGGCCGATCTCCAGAAGCTCAGCACCGTGTCGCAGTCGCTTTCGGAAGGCGCGCTGGCGCATTTTCAGGGCGGCGATTCCGTCATTATCGGCCAGCGGCTTGCGGAGAAAATGCGGCTGTTGCCTGGTATGCAGATCACGCTGATTGCCCCCCGCGGCAATGTCACGCCGTTCGGCACGACGCCGCGGGTAAAGGGCTACACCGTCGCCGGTACGTTCCGGGTTGGCATGAGCGAATACGACCAAACCTTCGTATTCATGCCGCTGGAAGAAGCACAGCTCTATTTCAACATGGGTGACAGCGTGAACGGCCTCGAGGTAATGGTCACCGATCCCGATAAGGCCAACGCCATCGCTAACGGGATCGCGAAGGCGGTTGGCCCTTCTTATCGCATCGTCACCTGGCAGGACATGCAGTCGAGTCTGTTCGGCGCGCTGCAGGTCGAGCGCAACGTGATGGCGCTGATCCTCGGATTGATCGTGCTGGTCGCCGCGCTCAACATCATCTCCGGCCTCATCATGCTGGTGAAGGACAAGGCGGGCGACATCGCCATCCTGCGCACCATGGGCGCGCGCCGCGGCGCCATCATGCGCATCTTCTTCATCGCGGGAGCGAGTATTGGCGTCACCGGAACCTTGCTCGGTTTCGTCATTGGCGTGCTGTTCTGCACCTACATCGAAGAAATACGGCAAGCATTGCAATCGCTCACGGGCACCACGCTGTTCGACCCGACCATCTATTTCCTCAGCCGCATTCCGGCCGAAATGGATCCCAGCGAAGTCGCATTTGTGGTGATCCTCGCGCTGGCGCTCTCCTTCCTCGCAACCTTGTATCCGAGCTGGCGCGCGGCGCGCCTCGATCCGGTAGAGGCGCTGCGCTATGAGTGACACCGCGCTCCGCCTTGAGAACGTCTGCCGGCGCTACCAACAGGGGCAGGGGACGCTGGAGGTGTTCCGAGATATCTCACTGGGCATCCGCCCGGGCGAATTGGTGGCACTGGTGGGCCCATCGGGAGCGGGCAAATCCTCGCTGCTGCATATGGCTGGTTTGCTGGAGGCGCCGTCCTCCGGCGAAATTTACATCGGCAGCGCGGCGGCCTCGCAGCTCCCGGACCGCGAACGTACGCGACTCAGGCGCGAGCGCATCGGGTTTGTCTATCAGGCGCATCATCTGCTGCCGGAGTTCAGTGCGCTGGAGAATGTGATTGTCCCGCAGCGTATCGCCGGCAAATCGCGCGATGTGGCACGCGCGGAAGCCATCCGCATGCTCACACAGGTCGGCCTTGCCGAGCGTCTGGAACACCGCCCGGCGCAGCTGTCCGGCGGGGAGCAGCAACGGGTCGCCGTTGCACGATCCCTTGCCAATTCACCAAGCCTGCTGTTGGCGGACGAGCCTACCGGAAACCTCGATCCGCGTACGGCACAGGCCGTGTTCGAGATGCTGGTGAATCTAGTGCGCTCGGAAGGCGTCGCCGCACTGGTTGCCACGCACAACCAGGAGCTTGCGGCCAAGATGGATCGCGCCCTCGTGCTGCACGAAGGCCGGCTGGTGGAGCAGGAGATGCAGCACGCCTGACTCGCGTTGCGCTCCGCAGCCGTGATTGGTCTAGACTGCGCGCAACGGAAATTGGAGGCGTGCCGTGGATTTCACTATCCCCAAGGAAATAACCGCGTTGCTGGCGGAGATCGATGCGTTCATCGAACGCGAGATCGTGCCGTTGCAGAAGCAG
>DASXGS010000147.1:0-11984 GCA_036488975.1 Rhizomicrobium sp.
GCCACCTTCCTCATCTTCAGCGACTACATGAAACCGGCGGTGCGGATTTCCGCGCTGTCGCACATCCCGAGCATCTGGGTCTACACGCATGACTCCATCGGCCTGGGCGAAGACGGCCCTACGCACCAGCCGATCGAGCAGTTGATGACCTTGCGCGCCACGCCCAATATGCTGGTGATCCGGCCGTGCGATGCCAACGAGACGGCGGAAGCCTGGCGCGTCGCGATGGAACAAAAGACCCGGCCGGTATGCTTCGCGCTCAGCCGCCAGAAGTTGCCGACGTTCGACCGCAAGAAATACAATCCGGCCGACGGCCTTTCGCGTGGCGCTTACATCCTGTCCGATCCGCCGGGCGACAAGGTGGCTGTGATCCTCATCGGCACCGGCAGCGAGGTGCAGCTGTGCATGCAGGCGCAAGCAGCACTTGCAAGGGATGGCATCGGCGCGCGCGTTGTGTCGATGCCGTGCTGGGAACTGTTCGACGCGCAGGATGAAGCCTATCGTCATGCCGTGCTGCCGCCGAAGATCGCCGCGCGTGTGTCGGTCGAAGCCGGCGCCACGTTGGGTTGGGAACGCTATGTCGGCATGACAGGCGCCATGATCGGCATGCACAGCTTCGGCGCTTCGGGTCCGGCGCCCGATGTTTACAAACATTTCGGCATCACGGCCGAAGCGGTGGAGAGCGCCGCTCGGGCGCAACTTGCAAAGGCGTAACTTCATGAACCGGCTGAAGGAACTTGAACGTCTCGGCCAGTCGATCTGGCTCGATTTCTTGAGCCGCGAGTTTCTCGCCAGCGACGATTTCAGGAAGCTGATCGACGAGGACGGCCTCAAGGGCATGACCTCCAATCCGTCCATTTTCGAGAAGGCGTTTGCGAGCGGCACCGAATACGACGACGACATTAAGAAGCTCGCGGACGCCGGTTGCGACGTCGGGGCCATCTTCCGCAAGCTTGCGGTGGCCGACATTCAGCACGCCGCCGATGCCTTCCGGCCGATCTACGACCGCCTGAAGGGTGCGGATGGATTCATCAGTCTGGAAGTATCGCCCTACATCGCGAAGGGTACGGAAGCGACGATTGCCGAAGCGAAGTCGCTTTGGAAAGAAGTGAATCGACCGAATCTGATGATCAAGATTCCTGCGACGCAAGAAGGGCTACCCGCGATCCGCGATTGCCTGGCCGCGGGGCTGAACATCAACATTACCCTGCTGTTCTCACGCGATGTGTACGAGCAAGTGGCGCAGGCGTACATCGAAGGTCTTGAAATGCGGCCCAAGGACGAAGACCTCAGCCGCATTGCCAGCGTGGCAAGCTTCTTCGTCAGCCGCATCGACACCAAGGTGGACAATGCGATCGACGAGCGGCTGAAAAGCGCGCCCGCGGAGAATGCTCCGCTTGCGGATCTGCGCGGCAAGATCGCGGTGGCGAACGCGAAGCTCGCCTACCAGCAGTACAAGAAAATCTTCTCCGGCCCGCGCTGGGAGGCGCTCGCCAAACGCGGCGCGCGCCCGCAGCGGCTTCTGTGGGCCTCGACCGGCACCAAGAACAAGGCGTATTCCGATGTGCTCTATGTGGACGCGCTGATCGGCTCCAACACTGTCAACACGCTGCCGCGCGAGACCTTGGAAGCCTTTCGCGATCACGGCAACCCGGAATGTACGCTGGACAAGGATGTGGCCAATGCCACGCGCCAGCTTCAGGCGCTGGAGCGTTCCGGCATTTCGCTCGATACGATTACGGCGCAGCTGGTGGACGAAGGCGTGCAGCTGTTCGCAGACGCCGCCGACAAGCTTTACGGCGCGCTTGCGGAGAAACGCTCCAGGTTTCTCGCCGGCAACGTGTTGACATTGAACGAACGGCCGGGCGAGGCGGAAAAGGATATCGCCGCCGAAATCAAGAAGCGCACGTCGAGCGGCGATTCGCGAAGGCTGTGGGCGAAGGACAAGTCGCTGTGGACCGGCGCGGATGAAAGCAAATGGCTCGGTTGGCTGGACATTATCGACCGCGAGCAGAAACAGCTGGACAAGTACAAAGCGTTCGCCACATGGGTGAAGGACAACGGCTTCACGCATGTGGTGCTGCTCGGAATGGGCGGCTCGAGCCTCGGTGCGGAAGTCCTGCACGATGTGTTCGACCGGTGGCCCGGCTGGCCGGATTTCCACGCGCTGGATTCCACCGATCCCGAACAGATTCGCGCGGTGGAAGAAGCTGTCGACATGCAGAAGACGGCGTTCATCGTCTCCTCCAAATCCGGCAGCACACTGGAACCGAATATTCTGATGGAGTATTTCTTCGAGAAGAGCGGAGCGGATGCCGCGAGGCGCTTCGTCGCCATCACCGACCCGGCTTCGAAGCTTGAGGCGCACGCGAAAGAAAAGGGCTTCGCACACATCTTCTACGGCGATCCCGAAATCGGCGGACGCTACTCGGTGCTGTCGAAATTCGGATTGATTCCGGCAACTGCCATGGGCCTCGACATCGAACGCCTGTGCACGGAAACCCAGCGCTTCATTCGCGCTTCCAACGCGCTTGTGCCGCCGACGGTGAATCCGGGTATCCGGCTCGGGATTGCACTCGGCGTGCTGGCCACGAAACACAAGCGGGACAAGGTCACCATCGTGACTTCATCGCCGCTTGCCAGTGTCGGCGCGTGGCTGGAACAGCTGATCGCCGAATCCACCGGCAAACAGGACAAAGGCCTTATTCCCGTAGACGGCGAACCGCTTGCCGATCCGTCGGTGTATGGCAACGATCGCGTGTTCCTGCACCTTGATCTCGCAGGCGCGGATGACTCAGCGGAAAAGCTCGACGCGCTGGCGCAGGCCGGCCATCCGGTCTTCCGCATCGACATCAACGACTCCTATCAGATCGGCCAGGTGTTCTTCCTGTGCGAGATCGCGACCGCCTTTGCCGGCTCCATCATCGGCATTGATCCGTTCGACCAGCCGGACGTCGAAGCCGCCAAGGTCAAGGCACGCGATCTCACCGCGGAATATGAGAAAAGCGGCGGCGCCGGTGAGGAACGACCGGTGTTTTCGCACAACGGCATCGCCCTCTACGTCGACGAAGCCAATGCCAAGGCGCTCGGCCGCGCCAACACCCTGGCGCAAAGCCTGAAGGCGCATCTCGATCGTATTGGTGAGGGCGACTACTTCGCGCTGCTGGCGTTCGTCGAGCGCTCGAGAGAACACTACGACGCGTTGCAGCCGATCCGAATACAGGTGCGCGACGCCAAACGCGTCGCGTCCTGCTTCGAATTCGGCCCACGCTATCTGCATTCCACCGGCCAGGCCTACAAAGGCGGTCCGAACTCCGGCGTGTTCCTCGAAATCACCTGCGATCATCCGGACGATGTTGCCATCCCCGGCCGCAAGGCGACCTTTGCACTGGTGGAAAAAGCGCAAGCCTTGGGCGACCTCGCGGTGTTGAACGAACGTGGCCGCCGGGCGTTGCGGGTTCATCTCAAGGATGCGGAAAGCGGAATCGCGACCTTGCGCGATGCCATCGCGGAAGCCCTGCAATAGGAACTGTCATGCAGCTCGGAATGGTCGGACTGGGGCGGATGGGCGGCAATATTGCCCGTCGCCTCATGAAGGCGGGGCATGAGGTTGTGGTCTTCGACCGCAACGCCGGCACCGTCGATCAGCTGGCACAGGAACACGCGACGCCGGCGCATGCGCTGAAGGATCTGGTTCAGCAGCTAAAGACCCCTCGCGCAATTTGGGTGATGCTTCCGGCGGGGCAGCCGACGGAATCCACCCTCGTCGCGCTCGCCGATCTGGTCGAGAAAGGCGATATCCTGATCGATGGCGGCAACACCTTCTTCAAGGACGATATCCGTCGCGCCAAAATGCTGGGCGTCAAAGGCATTCATTATGTGGATGTCGGGACCTCCGGCGGCATCTGGGGCCCGGAGCGCGGCTACTGCATGATGATCGGTGGCGAAAAGGAGGTCGTCGATCGCCTCGATCCCATTTTCGCGGCACTGGCGCCCGGCCTCGGTGAAATTTCGCGCACGCCCAAGCGGGAAGGACGCGATCCGCGCGCCGAGAAAGGTTACATCCATGCCGGCGGCAACGGCGCCGGCCATTTCGTGAAGATGGTGCACAACGGCATCGAGTACGGACTGATGCAGGCGTATGCGGAAGGCTTCGATATCCTGCGCGGCCGCAAGCATGAGAACCTGCCGGAGGACGAGCGCTTCGATCTCGATCTCACCGATATCGCGGAAGTGTGGCGGCGCGGCAGCGTGATCTCATCCTGGCTGCTTGATCTCACGGCCATTGCGCTCGCGCAAAACGCCGAGCTCGACCACTTCGAGGGCGTGGTGCAGGATTCCGGTGAAGGTCGCTGGACGGTCAACGCGGCGGTGGAGGAAGCGGTCTCTGCGAACGTCATCACAGCGGCGCTTTACGCCCGCTTCGCCTCACGCATGCAGCACGATTTCGCATACCGCCTGCTTTCCGCCATGCGCAACCAGTTCGGCGGGCATGTCGAGTCGCCGATCGAGGCGGGTACAGCGGAAGGCAAACCGCAGGGGCCGCGATGAGCGGCACCAAACGCCAACGCTGCGCGACCTGCTGCGCGCTGGTGATTTTCGGCGCGAACGGCGATCTTACCAAGCGGCTGGTCGTTCCGGCGCTTTACAACCTCGCCAAACAGGATCTGCTGCCCGAGCGCTTCGCCATCATCGGCTTCGACCACAACGAGAAGAGCAGCGAGGAATGGCGCAGCGGCCTTCACGACTTTCTGGAGCAGACCGTCAAGTCCGGTAGCGGCGAGTTCGAGGCCAAGAGCATCGACGAAAAGGTCTGGCAGAAGCTGACTTCGAACATGCGCTACATGGCCGGCGATTTTCTGGAGGCCGAGTCGTTCCAGCAGCTGCGCGGCTTGCTGGCGAAAACCGACCGCGAAGAAAACCTCGATGGAAACGCCGTGTTCTATCTCGCGGCGGCAGACCGCTTCTTTGGGCCCATTGTCGAGGCGCTTGGCAAGGCGGGGCTCGCAAAGCAGGAGCACGGCTGGCGGCGCGTGGTGATCGAAAAGCCTTTCGGCCACGACCTGCCGTCGGCAATAGCGCTGAACAAGCAAATTCTGAAAGTGCTGGACGAAAATCAGATTTACCGCATCGACCACTTTCTCGGCAAAGAGACCGTGCAGAACATTATGGCGTTTCGCTTCGCGAACGGCCTGTTCGAGCCGATCTGGAACCGCGACCGCATCGATCACGTGCAGATCACGGTGGCCGAAACCATCGGCATCGAGGAACGCGGCAAGTTCTACGAGCAGACCGGCGCGCTGCGCGACATGGTGCCTAACCATCTGTTCCAGCTTGTGGCGATGACAGCGATGGAGCCACCATCCTCCTTCGATGCCGATGCGGTGCGCGCGAAAAAGGCGGAGGTGTTCAAGGCTGCCCATCCGCTGTCGCCCAACGATGCGGTGCGGGGACAATACGCGGCGGGCGAAATGAATGGGCAGGCGGTGAAAGCCTATCGCGAAGAGGACGAGGTCGCGAAAGACTCCGGCGTCGAGACCTACGCCGCGCTGCGTCTCGGCATCGACAATTGGCGCTGGGCGGGCGTGCCGTTCTACCTGCGCACGGGCAAGCGGCTGCCCAAGCGCTGGACGGAAATCGCCATTCACTTCAAGCACGCGCCGTTCGCGCTGTTCCGCGACACGGCGGTGGATGAACTCGGTCCCGATTGGCTAATCCTGCAAATCCAGCCGGATGAAGGCATTCGCCTACGCTTCAACGCCAAGCAACCCGGCACCGAGATGCGGCTCGAAAGTGTTGCCATGGATTTCAAATACGCCGACTGGTTCAATCAACCGCCGGCGGTCGGATATGAAACCCTCCTCTACGATTGTTTCGCCGGCGATCAGACATTGTTCCAGCGTGCCGATCAGGTGGAAGCCGCCTGGGCCGTAGTGCAGCCGGTGCTCGACGCATGGGCGAAGGAGAAGCCGAAAGACTTTCCGAACTACAAGGCTGGCAGCGCGGGACCGAAAGCCGCCGATGCGCTGATCGGGCGCGATGGCCGCGCCTGGCGGCCGATTCGTTAGCCATGACGCCGCCGCAGACCAAATTTTTTCCCGATCCAATCACTATGTCGAAAGCTGCGGCCGCATGGATAGCGGCGCGTATCGCCGCCAGCCCGGATGTGTTCCGGATCGCGCTGTCCGGCGGAAACACCCCCCGCCTTCTCTATGAAGAGCTTGCGGCACCAGAGTATCGCGAGCGCATCGAGTGGCGGCGGGTGGAGTTTTTCTGGGGCGATGAACGCTTCGTGCCGCACACCGATCCGCGCAGCAATTATCGCATGGTGCGGGAGACGCTGCTGGCACATGCCCCGGTATTGATCGACCATATCCATCCCATCCTCACCGAAGGCGATCCCGAAGCCGCCGCTCAACGCTACGAGGCGGTGCTCAAAAGTATCTACGGCGACGAACTTTCATCGGGTCAGCGCCCGCTATTCGATCTGGTACTCCTGGGTCTTGGAGAGGACGGACACACGGCATCGCTATTTCCCCGAAGTCCAGCGCTGGAGGAGCAGATGCATTGGGTGGCGGCCGTCAGCGGACGCGACGAACCACGCATCACACTGACCTATCCGGCAATCGAATCGAGCGGCGCGGTCCTGTTCCTCGTCAGCGGCAATGACAAGGCCGAGATCGTCAAGCGCGTGCAGGAAGGGGACCGGAATCTCCCGGCGACGCGTGTGCGCTCGCAAGGTGAAATCGTCTGGCTCCTCGACGATGCGGCGGCGAGCATGCTGCCAGCAAGTGCTTCGACATAGCATGGCCGGCCGTATCGAAGACTACGCCATGATCGGGGACATGCGTACAGCGGCGCTTGTCTGCAAGAATGGCTCAATCGACTGGTTGTGCTTCCCGCGATTCGATTCCGGTGCGTGTTTCGCTTCGCTGCTTGGCGCACCGGAGAATGGCCGCTGGCTCATTGCGCCCAAAGGCGAGGCAAGAATCCGGCGGCGTTATCGTCCGGGCACGCTAATCCTGGAAACCACGTTCACAACCGAGACGGGCAAGGCGACGCTGGTCGATTTCATGCCGGTGGAGGAACCGCATTCCACCATCGTGCGCCTGGTCATTGGCCGCGAAGGAACCGTGCGGCTGCACAGCGATCTGGTTATCCGGTTCGATTATGGAATCTCCGTTCCGTGGGTGAGCCGGCTCGACGAAAGCACCATCACGGCTGTTGCCGGTCCCAGCATGCTTGTCGTCCGCACCCCCGTTCCGCTCAAGGGTAGGGACATGCGCACACAGGGCGAGTTTACGGTGCGTAAGGGAGAGACCGTGCCGTTTGTCATGACCTATGTGCCGTCACACCAGGAACTGCCGCTGCCGCTCGATATCGAAGTAGCGCTCAGCGCGACTGAAGAATACTGGAAAAAATGGAGCGGCCGCTCCAGCTTCGACGGCAAATGGCACAAACAGGTGCAGCGCTCGCTGATCACGCTTAAGGCGCTCAGCTATCGGCCGACCGGCGGCATTGTTGCCGCCGTAACAACCTCGCTGCCCGAGCAGATCGGTGGACCGCGCAATTGGGATTATCGGTATTGCTGGTTGCGCGATGCCACGTTCACGCTGCTCGCCTTTATGAACGCCGGCTACACGGAAGAGGCGATCGCCTGGCAACACTGGCTGGTCCGCTCCATCGCAGGAAGCGCGGAGCAGTTTCAGACGATGTACGGCGTTGCTGGCGAGCGCCGCCTCGACGAATGGGAAATCGGGTGGCTTTGCGGGTATGAAAATTCCGCACCGGTGCGCATTGGCAACGCCGCCGCGCAGCAGTTGCAGCTCGATATCTATGGCGAGCTTGCGGACACCTTTGCGCAAGGAGCGAAGGGCGGGTTACCGGCCGTGCCGCGCCGCTCCGAGATCCGCAGGGTGTTTCTCGGTCATCTCGAGAAAATCTGGCGGCAGCCGGACGAAGGAATCTGGGAGGTTCGCGGCGCGCCGCAGCACTTTACCCATTCCAAGGCGATGGCATGGGTAGCCTTCGATCGCGCTTCTCGCAGCCGTCAGCTAGAGAAATCCGAGCGGGCGCGCTGGAAGAAGGTGGCGGACCAGATCCACGCTCACGTCTGTCTGCACGGAATCGATCCCGACAGGAAGTGTTTCGTGCAGAGCTACGGTTCGGATCTGATGGATGCATCGTTGCTCCTGCTGCCGATCGTCGGATTTCTACCGGCCAAAGACGTGCGCATCCGCAATACCGTGCGTGAGATCGAAAAGCGCCTGAAAGTCGATGGTCTGGTGCTTCGCTACGAAACGGAGTCGGGCGTGGATGGGTTACCGGCCGGAGAAGGCGCCTTTCTGGCGTGCAGCTTCTGGCTGGTCGACAACTACATTCTGCAAGGCCGGCTGCAGGAGGCGCAGCGGCTGTACGAAAGCCTGCTCCGGCTCTGCAACGATGTCGGCTTGCTCGCGGAAGAATATGACCCGCAGTCGAAACGCATGCTCGGCAATTTCCCGCAAGCCTTTTCGCATGTCGCGTTGGTGAATTCTGGTCTGAACCTGGTGCATGCATTGGAGCCGCGTACCACTGGCACGCCGACCAAGCGCAAGCGCCGCAGGCCTGTGGTGCGAACCCGATGATGGCCGGGGAGACTTTAGGGGAGGTCCACACCGATAGTGCCCTACCGGACCTTGATTTCATCCGCGACGCGCTGTTTCTGGACATCGACGGAACGATGATCGATATCGCGCCAACACCAGAATCGGTCGTTGTCCCCGAATCGTTGAAGCTTAGCCTCTCGCGCCTGCAAGAGCTGTCGGGTGGAGCGCTGGCCCTCAGCAGCGGCCGTACAATTCCTTCGATCGACGAGCTGTTTGCCCCACTGAAGCTTGTTGCTGCCGGCTGCCACGGGGCGGAAATCCGACTCGATCCGAAGGGCAAGTTCGAACAACTCGCAACACCGATGACTGCGGTCGAGAAAGCGGGACTGGCGAAAATTGCGAAGATCGATCCGCGCCTGCGCGCCGAAGACAAGATCTACACCTTCGCGATCCACTATCGCAGCGCGCCGGAGCTCCAGGACGAGCTCAGCGGGATGGTGACGCAATGGGTCACCAACGTCGGCCGCGATCTCGAGATCATTTTCGGCAAGATGGTGATCGAGATCAAACCCCCGGGATTCAACAAGGGTACCGGCCTCAGGCACATGATGCAGCACGCGCCCTTCGCCGGGCGCCGTCCCATTTTTCTTGGGGACGACACCACCGATGAGGATGCGCTCGCTGTCTTACCGGAATTCGGCGGCTTGGGGATATCCGTCGGTTTGCGGCGGCTGTCGGGCGCCGCCCGCTTCGTGGATTTGCCGCGCGATGTTCGCCGATGGCTCGCGAGCCTTACCGGGGTGGACATGGACCTTGCGCGCCGAGACGCCTGAGGTTCGCCGCCCGCTAGGTCACGACAGCCACACATTTGAGTGGATCCGCCCGGAACCCGAAGAGAACGTAATCGTTACTCCTATGCGGGTGAGGATAACCTCGGGCTGCCGGAACGACCTCTTCCTTGTCGCGCCGGGTTCATCATCGGCCCTTACTCTCCTCAATCGCGGAGGCGTTGAGTCGGGTAGTTTGGAGGGCCGGATTTGGCGCGTGTCTTCATTATTTCCAACCGGGTGGCCGTTCCGGACCCCGACCGCGGGGTGCATGCCGGCGGTCTTGAGGTTGCGCTCAAGGCGACATTGAAGCGTCACGATTGCGTCTGGCTCGGCTGGAGCGGTGAGGTGAAGCCCAAGGGCGAGACGCAAACCCGCACGGTGGTGGCGGGCGGCGTCACCTACATTGTCACCGATCTCAGCGAGGAAGATTACGAAGAATACTACAACGGCTTCGCCAACCGCGTTCTGTGGCCCATTCTGCACTACCGTCTCGATCTGGCAGAATTTACCCGCCGCGACCTCACCGGCTATCTTCGCGTAAACGACCACTTTGCTTCAGAACTCGACAAGGTGCTGGAGCCGGACGATCTCGTCTGGGTTCACGATTACCACCTGCTTCCTTTGGCGAAGGCACTCCGGCAGCGCGGGCGACACAACCGCATCGGCTTCTTCCTCCACATTCCGATGCCGCCGCCGGAAATCCTCACCGCCATGCCGAACCATGAACAGCTGGTCCCCGCGCTATTGCACTACGATCTGGTCGGTTTTCAGACCGAGGGCGATTCTCACAACTTCGCCCGCTATCTTTCCGCCGAATGCGGGATGCCATCGCACATCCCACGCCGCATTGGGGTGGACGACCGCACCATGCGCGTTGGTTCGTTCCCGGTTGGCATCGAGCCGCGCGAGTTCAGCCGTCGCGCGCGCCGTGCGGTGCGGTCGAGCTTCGTGAGCAAGGTTCGCGATAGCATGCCGGGCGTAATGATGCTCGGCGTGGACCGGCTCGACTATACCAAGGGCATTACGCTCAGGCTTGATGCCTACGAACGGTTCCTGATGGCGAATCCCCAGTGGCACGGGCAGGTGAGCTTTGTTCAGATTACGCCCAAGAGCCGCTCCGCCATCAGCGAATACGCGCAGATGGAGCGCGAAATCGACACGGCGGCAGGCCGCATCAATGGCACCTATGGCGATGTCTCATGGACGCCGCTGCGTTACATAAACCGCGCCTATAGCCGGACCGCGCTTTCTGGGCTCTATCGACTGGCGCGCGTGGGCATTGTGACGCCGCTGCGCGACGGCATGAATCTTGTGGCCAAGGAATACGTCGCGGCGCAGGATCCGGAGGATCCAGGCGTGCTCATCCTGTCACGCTTCGCCGGCGCGGCGTCCGAGTTCGAAGATGCGCTGCTGGTGAATCCGTACGATCCGGAAGCCGTTGGTACCGCTATCTGCAAGGCTCTGGAGATGCCGCTGGCCGAACGCATCGATCGCCACCGCAAGCTGTATCAGACGATGCTGGACAACGATATCCGGCACTGGGGCGATCGTTTCCTCACCGCCCTTACCGGCTATGAAATGTCGGGAGCCGCGCGCCCATCCAAGTCGCGAAATGGCGACGGGCGGTGGGAGAGAGGCAGCGCGATCTCCTCCAGAGAGCGCCCCTCAGCGGGGATCCCGAGCATGAGTTCGACAATGGCCGCGCTCAGCATGAGCGAGCCGCCGATCAGGTAACCCCACAGGATTTCGCTGCGCGCGCCGGTGGCGATTAGAGCGCCGAACAGCGCCGGCCCCGCGATGCCCCCAATGGCCGTTCCGAAGGCGTAGAACAGGGCAATCGAAAGTGCACGCATTTCGAGCGGGAAGGATTCGCCCACCGTGAGATAGGCGGCGCTCGCGCCGGCCGAAGCGAAGAAGAAGATCACCGTCCACACGGCGGTCTGTGTGGTGGCATCCAGTACACCGGCGCGGAACAGAAAACCTGCGACAATCACCAATATGCCCGAGATACTGTAGGTTCCGGCGATCATCGGTTTGCGGCCGATTGTGTCGAACAGGCGTCCCAGCAGCAGCGGACCGAGAAAATTGCCCAGCGCGAATGGCAGGACAAACCAGCCGATCCGTGCCGGCGCCACGCCGTAAAACCGCGTCAGGATCAGCGCGTAGGTGAAAAAGATGGCGTTGTAGCAGAACGCCTGCGTTGCCATCAGCGTCAGGCCTAGCACCACCCGCTTCGGATACCGACGCAGCAGAACCTCTGCAACCGACGCAAGCGCAAGTTTGTGCATCCGGCTGAGATGTAGCTGCACAGCTCTTCTCGGAGAGTCCGCTGGGGGGGATATCCGCGCTTCAATATCTGCAGTGACCCGCTCCGCTTCTTCTGGACGACCATGGGTCATCAACCAGCGCGGGCTCTCTGGCAGGAAGCGGCGCAGGAAAACGACAATCACGGCAAGCGCGCCGCCGATGAGGAAGGCCAGCCGCCACCCGATATCCGGCGCAAACAATCGTGGATCGAGCACCACGACGGCTCCGAGCGCGCCGAGCGCGGCGCCTATCCAGAAGC
>DASXGS010000221.1:0-2322 GCA_036488975.1 Rhizomicrobium sp.
TGGCGGATCAGCTCCAGCGCCTCCGGATCTTTGCGCGTAATGATGCGCAGCCGCGCGTCCTGCTCCAGCGGACGGAACAAATCCCATTGTTTTCCATCCACTTCGGCGATCAGGGCGGCCTTGGCCAGGCCCGGGCCGATGGAAGCCGCGATCTCGGCGGGCGTCACGCCGTGCGCGAACGTCATCGCCTTACCGTCCGGCAAGGTAACGGTCACGTTTGGCGCAGGCTGAGGCGCAGACACGGGATTTCTCCGGTTGAGAAGAGCCAGGACCATCCGGAAGGGAGCCGCCCAAGTCAAGCTGGCGGGAAGGAACGGCCCGGTCTCGCGTCTATGGTTCAGGTACCGTTCATGCGCGACTGCGCGTTATAATGCTCAGCGGAAAGGAGTGACCATCCATGAAAGCGATCGCACTGGCGGCCGCGCTTCTCACGGCGGGCATGTCTGCCGCCACCGCGCAACCCGCCACGCCCATGCCGCACGGCAACGTGTGCTTGAAAACCTACTGGATCGACCACACCAAGTCCCCCGATGACCGCACCATCGTGTTCTACATGAAGGACGGCTCCGCCTACCAAAGCAGCCTGCCGACGCTGTGCCCGCAATTGAGCGTCAACGGCTTTGCGTATGTTGCAACGCCGCCCTCTGATGTGTGCGGCAACATGCAGACGATCCGCGTGATCCGGACCGGGTCGGTTTGCATGTTGGGACCGCTCGTACAGATCACGCCGAAGCGCGCAGAAACCCACTGACGATCAGGAGACAGACGATGACGACGAAACTGTTCGGAGCCGCGACAGCGGCATTGGTATTGGCGTTGGGCGGAAGCGCTCTCGCGCAAGGCGCCGGCACGGTGACGCAAGGCCGTCACATCTGCATCTGGACGCGTCAGATCGACCACACGCATACCGTCAATCCGCAAACCGTGCTGTTCTACATGAAGGACGGGCACGTGTGGCGCAACGACCTGAAAGCGCCTTGCCCCGGGCTGACTTTCAACGGCTTCACCTACGTCACGCGATCGGACCAGATTTGCGGACCCGAAATCGGCATCCACGTGATCCGCAGCGGTGAGACGTGTTCGCTCGGCGAGTTCAGCCCCTACATGCGAGCTGCGCGCTAGTTCGACATTGAGCCGCACGCCTGTTTGCTGAACGCCCCGCAGATGGTTCCGCCGGGCGTTTGCTTCCCTGCCTGCCGTATTTCAGTGCACTGGCAATCGGTACCGCTTCGCCCCACGCGGCTATTGTTCGGCGACGGGAGCACGGCATGAAAATCCACGACCTGTTCAAGGTGGAAGGCTACGGCGTCGTCGTCACCGGCGGCGCCAGCGGCCTGGGCCTGGGCTTTGCGGAAGCGCTGGCGGAAAACGGCGCCCGCGTGACGTTGCTGGACGTCGATCCGCAGCGCATTGCCACCGAAACAAGGCGCCTGAAGGAGTTGGGGTATAATGCCCGCGGCGAAGTGGTGGATGTGACGGACCATCCAGCACTGGACCGCGCCTTCGACAATGCCGCGCGAGAGCACGGCAAGATCGACGTGTGCTTCGCCAATGCCGGCATCGACTCCGGACCCGGCTACGTGAACGCCTGGGTCGGCGACAAGCGCGAGCGCGTGGAAAGCGGCGCCATCGAGAACTACGCGACCGAACGCTGGCAGCGCACAATCGACATCAACCTCACCGGCGTGTTCGCGACCTGCCGGGCGGCCGCGCGGCACATGCGGCCGCGCCGCTCAGGGCGCATCATCGTCACCACCTCGCTCGCGGGCCTGACGCAGGAAGCGGTGATCGGCAGCGCCTATATGGCCGCGAAAGCGGGCGCCGCGCACTTCATGCGCAACCTCGCGCTGGAGCTGGCCGCGTACAACATCTGCGTCAACGCCATCGCACCCGGCTTCTTCATAACCAATATCGGCGGCGGCCACGCGCACAATCCCAAGACGCAAGAGGCGGTGGCGGCCCGTGTGCCGATGCACCGCGTCGGCTGGCCGAAGGACATGGCCGGCTTGGCGCTGTTCCTGTCATCGCCGGCGAGCGACTACATCACCGGCCAACAGATTGTGATCGACGGCGGCTGGGGCCTTGGCGTAGCGGATTAAAGGAGAGAGGAATGCACGTAGGTCTTTGCACCGGCTGGTCCAACTACATGAAGCTGCCGGATGCGCAGTTCGTGCAGGAGGAACTGAAGCAAATCCTGCTGGGCGAAGAGCTCGGCTACGATTCCATCTGGATGACCGAGCATCATTTCAGCGACTACTCGGTCAGCCCGGCGCCACTGATGACGCATGCGTGGCTTGCCGCGAACACCAAACACATGCGGCT
>DASXGS010000228.1:0-3240 GCA_036488975.1 Rhizomicrobium sp.
TGGAGATCGACGTAAACCGACAGCGGGTCGGATACGCCAATGGCATAGGCAATCTGAATTGTGCAGCGATCTGCCAAACCAGCGGCCACCACGTTCTTCGCCAGATAGCGCGCAGCATACGCAGCGGAACGGTCGACCTTGGTTGGATCCTTGCCGGAGAAGGCGCCCCCACCGTGCGGTGCCGCGCCACCGTAGGTGTCGACGATGATCTTGCGTCCGGTGAGTCCGCAATCTCCATCCGGTCCGCCGACCACGAAGGCCCCAGTGGGATTCACGTGCCAACTGGTGTGGCCGTTGATCCATTCTTTCGGCAGCGCCTCATGCACATATGGCTCGATGACCTGCCGCACATCCTCCGATGTCATGTTCTCATCGAGGTGCTGGGTGGAGACGACGATCTGCGTTGCTTCCACCGGACGGCCATTCTCGTAGCGCACCGTCACCTGCGATTTCGCATCTGGGCCGAGCTTCGGCGCCTGGCCTCCATGGCGAGCATCCGCCATCAACTTCAGAATTTTGTGGCTGTAATAGATCGGCGCTGGCATCAACGCCGGCGTCTCGCGGCAGGCATATCCGAACATGATGCCCTGATCGCCGGCGCCTTCATCCTTATTGCCGCTGGCATCCACGCCCTGCGCGATGTGCGGCGACTGCGCATGCAGCAGCACTTCCACATTCGCGGTTTTCCAGTGGAAGCCGTCCTGCTCATAGCCGATGTCACGGATGGCGGCGCGCGCCACGTCTTCAATGCCGCCATCGATGCCTGTCGGTCCACGCGTTTCGCCCGCGATCACCACGCGGTTGGTGGTGCAGAGCGTTTCGCAGGCTACGCGAATGTCTTTCGCGGCAAAGCCGTCCTTCGGGCCTTCGCGGAAATAAAGGTCCACCACTTCGTCGGAGATGCGGTCGCAAACCTTGTCCGGGTGCCCTTCGGACACGCTTTCGCTGGTGAAAAGATAATTGCCGCGCATGCCCGCACGCCTTCGCTTCCAGAACGGCGCCACTCCTTACTAGGAATTTCCGGGGGGTCAACCGTGCGGAGGGAAAGCGCGCGAAAGCGCCTTCTCGGCCCGGCGGTCCCACTAGTGGGACACCCGTGGGCTTAAAGGATGAAGCGCGACAGGTCCTGATCTTTCGCAAGATCATCCACGCGGGCGTGGACGTAGGCGGCGTCGATCGTGATCTTTTCGCCGGCGCGATCGGTGGCCGCGAAGCTGATCTCGTCCAGGATACGCTCCATCACCGTGTGCAGCCGGCGCGCGCCGATATTCTCCACGCTCGCATTCACTTGCGCCGCGATATCGGCAATGGCCGAAATGGAATCCGGCGTGAATTGCAGCGCGACGCCTTCGGTGTCCAGCAGCGCGATGTACTGCTTGATGAGGCTGGCTTCCGGTTCGGTCAGAATGCGCTCGAAATCGTCACGCGAGAGCGCCTTCAGCTCCACGCGGATCGGCAGCCGACCCTGCAATTCCGGCAGCAGGTCCGAGGGCTTCGCCGCATGAAACGCGCCGGAGGCAATAAACAGGATGTGGTCGGTCTTGACGCTGCCGTGCTTGGTGGCAACCGTCGTGCCTTCGATCAGCGGCAGGAGATCGCGCTGCACACCTTCGCGGGAAACATCCCCGCCGCCGCGGAATTCGGAGCGGGCGCAGATCTTGTCGATTTCGTCGAGGAACACGATCCCATTGTTCTCGACGGTCTCGATCGCCTCGCGCAGAATCGTGTCGTTGTCGAGTAGCTTGTCCGCTTCTTCCGCCACCAGGGGCGCATGCGCCTCCGCCACTTTCATGCGCCGCGTCTTGGCGCGGCCGCCGAACGCCTTGCCGAAGATATCGCCCAGGCTCACCATGCTGATCTGCGCGTTCGGCATGCCAGGGATTTCGATGCTCGGCATGCCGCCGGAATCCCGCATCTCCAACTCGATTTCCTTTTCATTCAGCTCGCCGGAGCGCAGCATACGGCGGAAGGATTCGCGCGTGCCGGCGCTCGACTTATCGCCCACCAGCGCGTCCAAAACGCGTTCTTCGGCGCGCGCTTCGGCCTGCGCTTCCACCTCGCGCCTCCGCTTCTCCCGCACCTGCGCGATGCCGATCTCCAGCAGATCGCGCACGATCTGCTCGACATCGCGGCCGACATAACCCACTTCGGTGAACTTGGTGGCTTCCACTTTCAGGAATGGCGCCTGCGCCAGCTTCGCCAGCCTTCGCGAGATCTCGGTTTTTCCGACGCCCGTCGGCCCAATCATCAGGATATTCTTGGGCAGCACTTCTTCGCGGAGTTCCGGTGGAAGCTGCTGCCTGCGCCAGCGGTTGCGGAGCGCAATGGCGACGGCGCGTTTGGCGTCCGCTTGTCCGACAATATAGCGATCGAGTTCGGAAACGATTTCGCGCGGCGTGAAGAATGAGCTCATGCGGCGCTATATGGGATTGAACCGTTGCCGAGTCTATGGAGCGCGAGATGTCGTGCCGAGCGACGGCGAGCTGCCTGCGCGAAGCGCGCGTGCGCTGAGCAACTGCGGTGCACTTCAAGCAGGCTCTTCTGTCAGCGGCACGCGTTGCCGAAAAAATCGCCTCGATTTGGCGCCGGTACCGAGGGCAAAATGTTGTCGCACCGACAACATTCAGGGTCTTGGAGCAGGCGAGTGGCCGCTATGTTGTACCATCTTTGTTCTTGGCACCGTGACGCTGATAACCTACATTCCCATCATCTCTGGAATTGCGCCCGGACCGAAGGCCGCGGAGAAGCTCCGGGCTCGCATCGCATACGCCGAATGTACGAGTCGCTCCGGGTGTCGCCCCGCGATGCTAGCCGGTGCCGCCAAAGAACCAATGAGCACGGCCGATCTCTGCGCTATCATGGAGCTGAGAGCCCGCCTAAGAAGCGCGGGCCCTACAAGAAAGCTGTATAGGTGGCTAGAGCCGCTATTGTTCTGGGATTCGCGGTTCTCTGCACGGCGGGATTCGTTTACGAGCTGCGCAGACCGTGGCCCATCCCTCCCACGCCTCGTCTGCGGCGAACGACGCACGTCGCCATCGTGCTGTTCTGGACATTGGAGATGTTGTTTTTCGGCTGGGCCATTCACTTTCTTGCCGAGCGATAGCTTCGTCTTTCCCGCCGTAGCCCGTTAACTCCCGCTTTTTTCTGGCATAAATTTCAAACTGAGACACTACCCGTCGTGACGCTGGTCACCGACATTCGCATCATCTCTGGAATTGCGCCCGGACCGAAGGCCGCGGA
>DASXGS010000251.1:0-2473 GCA_036488975.1 Rhizomicrobium sp.
GGCCGCATGCGCGAGAGCGCCAAGGGCCGACCGCTGTTCATCCTGCACGACGGGCCCCCCTACGCGAACGGCGAAATTCATCTCGGCACGGGCATCAACAAGATTCTGAAGGATTTCGTGGTGCGCTCGCAGGGCATGCTGAGGAAAGACGCACCCTACATTCCCGGCTGGGACTGCCACGGCCTTCCCATCGAATGGAAGATCGAGGAGCGCTACCGCGCCGAGGGCAAATCGAAGGAAGATGTACCGGTCGAGCAGCTGCGCCGCGATTGCCGCGCCTTCGCCGAGAAGTGGATCGACGTGCAGCGCACGCAATTCCAGCGGCTGGGCTGCATTGGGCTGTGGGCGCATCCCTACACAACGATGGATTTCCGTGCCGAAGCGGTGATTGCGCGTGAGCTGTTCAAGTTTGTCGGCAACGGGTTGCTGTATCGCGGTTTCCGCCCCGTGATGTGGTCACCGATCGAGAAGACCGCCCTCGCGGAGGCCGAGGTGGAATACAAGGAGAAAACCTCTCCGACCATCTACGTGAAGTTTCCTGTCGTGGGTGGCGCGGATGATCTCGCCGGGGCGAGCGTGGTGATCTGGACAACCACGCCGTGGACGATTCCCGGCAACCGCGCCATCGCGTATTCCGAAAGCATCTCGTATGGCCTCTATGAAGTTGTCGAACTTCTCGAAGGCTCGTTTGCGGCGCTGCACGAGAAGCTGCTTCTCGCCGATGAGCTCGCTAACCAGGCGGCCGCGCACGCAAAGATCACGTTGCGGCGAATTGGCGATGTCAATCCGGCGCGATTGATCGGCGCGCATCCGTTCCGTGGGCACGGCTACGAATTCGACGTACCGTTGCTGCCCGGCGAACACGTCACCGCCGAAACAGGCACAGGCTTCGTGCACACCGCACCAGGTCATGGCGTCGACGACTTTGAACTCATCCTCAAGAACTTTCCGGACTACACGCGCACCCATCCGGAAGCGTTCAGTGTGGTCGCGGAGGACGGCTCGTTCACGAACAAAGCACCGGGGTTCGAAGGTAAGTTCATCCTTTCGCGCGACGGCAAGAAAGATGGCGACGCGAACCGGGCGGTGATCGATGCGCTTACCGAAGCGGGTGCGCTGCTCGCAAAAGGCACGTTGCGGCATCAGTACCCGCACAGTTGGCGCAGCAAAGCGCCGGTGATCTTTCGCGCCACCCCGCAATGGTTCGCGGCGATGGACCGGCCGTTCAAAGGTTCGCACGACAAATCGCTGCGCGAACTCGCGCTTGCCGCGATCGACGACACGCAGTGGTACCCCCCCGCCGGCGAGAACCGCATGCGCTCGATGGTGGAGACGCGGCCCGACTGGGTGTTGTCGCGCCAGCGCGCCTGGGGCGTGCCGCTTGCCATCTTCGTGCACACGGAGAGCGGTAAAATCCTCAGCGATCCGGCTGTGAACGCGCGCATCGACGAGGCCTTCCAGAAGGAAGGCGCCGATGCGTGGTTCAATTCGGCTCCATCCCGTTTCCTCGGCAACGATCACAACCCCGACGAATACGAGCAGGTCAAAGATATTCTCGATGTGTGGTTCGACTCCGGTTCCACGCATGTGTTCACGGTGGAAGAACCGATCGATCCGCACTGGCCAAAAGCCGATCATGCGGATGTCTATCTCGAAGGTTCGGACCAGCACCGCGGCTGGTTTCAATCCTCGCTGCTGGAAAGCTGCGGCACCCGTGGGCGAGCGCCTTACGATGCGGTGATCACGCATGGCTTCGTGCTGGATGAAGCCGGCGACAAGATGTCGAAATCGCTCGGCAACACCATGTTGCCGCAAGTGATCGCGGAGAAGAACGGCGCAGAAATCCTGCGCGTGGTCACGGCGAGCGCCGACTACACCGGCGATCTGCGCGTCTGGGACGACGTGATCAAATCCAACGTCGAATCCTACCGCCGCCTGCGCAATACGATCCGGTTCATGCTGGCGAACCTTTCGGGCTTTTCCGAAGCCGAGCACATCAGCCACGAAGAAATGCCTGAGCTGGAGCGCTACATCCTGGCGCGGCTGGCCGCCCTCGATGGTCTGGTGCGCGACGCTTACGCGCAATACGATTTCAACCGCGTGTTCACGGCGCTGTTCGCTTTCTGCACGAACGACCTCTCCGCTTTCTATTTCGACATCCGCAAGGATTCGCTCTATTGCGACCGCGCCGACAGCGTCCGACGGCGGAGCGCGCGTACAACGATCGATGAAATCTTCCGCAGGGTGGTGACATGGTTTGCGCCGATCCTCTGCTTCACCATGGAGGAGGCGTGGCTGGCCCGCTTCCCGGAAGACGAAAGCGTGCATCTAGAGGTATTTCCTGAAGTCCCAGGGGAGTGGGACGATGAGGCGCTTATCCAGAAATGGAATCGTGTCCGAGAGTTACGCCGCGTCGTCACCGGCGCGCTCGAGATCAAACGCAAGGACAAGGTGATCGGCGCGTCGCTCGAAG
>DASXGS010000346.1:0-4472 GCA_036488975.1 Rhizomicrobium sp.
ATGGCGCCTTTTGCGCTTCTCACAAGGCTTGCATGCATGGAAGCACCCTACCGGTGAAGGGAGCGCGAACTTAGGAATGCACGGCGAGACCCGCAACAGGAGCATCCATGGCGCGCTACACGCTGATTGTCGGTACCAAAGAATGGTCGAGCTGGAGCCTGCGCGCCTATGTGGCCATGCGGGCGACCAGCGCTCCGTTCGAGGAAGAAATCATTCGCCTGCGGCAGAACACCAGCTCCGAAGAGGTTTTGAGGCGCTCGCCCTCCGGCCGCGTGCCGCTGCTGCGGATCGAGGAAAATGGCGAAAGGCATCTGATCTGGGACAGCCTTGCGATCTGCGAAACGCTGGCCGAACGGCACCCCGAAGCGAAGCTGTGGCCGGACGATCCGTATCTGCGCGCCGAAGCGCGCTCATATGCGGCGGAAATGCATTCCGGATTTCCCGATCTGCGTGACCAGCTATCGATGGAGTTCGTGCGCAAATTGCCGCTGCCTCAATTGCGCGAGGCCACTGAAGCGCAGATCGCGCGCATTCTCTCCGCCTGGACCGATGCGCTCGAGCGCTTCGAAAGCCGCGGCGGGTTCCTGTTCGGCCGCTTTTCGGTTGCCGATTGCATTTATGCGCCGGTGGTATCGCGCTTCCGCACGTATGGTGTTGAGGTGCCGCAAATCGTGCAGCGCTATTGCGAGAAAGTATGGCAGCTGCCGGCCATGCGCGAGTGGGAAAAGGCCGCGCAGGCGGAAGTCGATTCAGGTCTTGCCTAGTTTCTGCGTCTGCTTTGGCAGCTTGCCGGCCTCCCGATAGAAGCGTTCAGCGCCCGCATGGAGCGGCGCCGGCAGATTCGCAGCGGCGGTGTCCAATCGGATCGCCTGCGCGCTGCGGTGGCTGCCGGCGAGTGCATCGTGGTTGGCCGCGTTGAACAGCGATTTGGCCACCGCATAGACCACATCCGCCGGGACCGCATCGTTGACGATAAAAAGTGCGCGGACGCCGACGGTCTGCACTTTGCCGGTGATCGGATAAAGACCTGCTGGAAGCGTGGCTGTGGTGAGATCGTGCGATTGCTTCAGCAGCCGCGTGCGTCCCTCGCCATCTACCGGCACCAGCACTCCCTTTCCTTGTGCCAGCAGCTCGCGAACCAGCGGTACCGGCGCGCCGCCGACGAAGAACATGGCATCGAGCTGTCCCTTCAGCACCTTGTCGGCTGCCACATCGGATGGGTCGTTGGTTTCGCGAATGCGCCGCTGCGGCACGCGAAAGGCGGCAAGCACGGCACGCGCGGTCACGATGGTGCCGGAATCCCTCGCGCCGATGGAGACACGCTTGCCGTGCAGATCGGTGACGGATTTCACCCGCGCGGATTTGGCGGCGACCAGATGGACCTCCTCCGGAAACAGCGCTGCCAGTACCCGCACATGGGTTTGTTTGCCGGCGCCCCTGAAGGAGCCGCGGCCGGCGATCGCGTCCGCCACGACATCGGATTGGGCCAACGCTGCATCGACCGTGTGGCTGTTCACGGCCAGCACGTTTGCCGTCGAACCCGCACTGGTGCGCACCGAGGCGATGAGCCCGGAAGGACCGCACACGCCTCGCTTTTCGCAGCGACAAATGCCAGGCGGATGGCTGATGATGGTGGCGATCGCCTCGCCCACCGGGAAATAGGTGCCGCCGGTGGGTCCCGTGCCGATCACGAAGGCGATCCGCGGGGCCGAAGCCTGCCCCCCCACCAGCAGCGCCGAGCCGAAGGCAAACAAGGCGAGAGCCAGCCCGGTAAGGCCGGAATAGCCGATCGCGCGCCTGCTCATGCGGGACAGGGGAACACCTCTTTGCGTCAGGAATTTGGCCCCGGAATCTGCTTCTCTTTGCGCAAAGATGCTTAAGGCTTTGTTGAGGGCTCACGGGGCAATCTCATTTTGGGATTTGCCTGACCGGAGCCTTCCATGCACCGCATGCCTATGCGCGTATTCTTGCTTGCCGCTGCCATGGCAGCGTTGAGCGCATGCGCGGATAATCCCCTGTCGGTCACCAGCACGCCCGCACCGGCCAAGGTAGCCGCGAAAACGCCGGCCGCCACCGCCGCGCCCGTGGATGCGCAAGCGACTCAGGAGCAGAGTCAGGCGGCCCTGGCCAACGCCATCGCGGTGGCAAATGTCAGCATCGAGACGGAACTGGTGCGCGCGCAAACGCTGCGCGCGCAGGGCAATTACGCGGAGGCGACCAAAGTTCTGGGCCAGCTGGTGCTTGTTGCACCGGACGACGCCCGCATCGTCGGCGAATACGGCAAAGTGCTCGTGCAGCAGGGCCGGTCTGCAGATGCCATTGCCTTCTTGAACCGGGCCGTGGCGCTCAAAGCCAACGATGCGACGCTCTATTCCGCGCTGGGCGTGGCCTACGATCAGGCAGATGACGCCAAGGACGCCAAAGCCGCCTACGACAAAGCGCTGGCGCTGCATCCTGGCGATCCCAGCGTGCTGAACAATTATGCCGTGTCACGCATGCTCGCCGGCGACTACGACGGCGCGCAGAAGTTGCTTGCGCAGGCGCAAGCCGCGGGCGCGAGCAATCCGAAAGTAACAAGCAATCTGCAGCTCCTGGCGCAGATGCGCGCTGCGAAGGCGCCTGGTACGCCAGCGCAGAAATCCGCCGCAGCGGCACCCACCAAAGCTGGCACCGCATCTGAACCGAAGAAGCTACAGAGTCCGAACGGGCAACAGCCCGCGACAGTCGTCATGCAGCAGGTGCCGAGCGACAGCCATGCCGGCCCGAGCCGCCGCGCGAGCGCTTCGACACACAAAGTGGCCGCAGGCGCAAAACCGAAACCGGCCACGACAACGCTTGCGAAGTCTGATGTCCCGGCTCTCCGCACCGCGGACTAGATCGCGAAATCGCCAACGACGGTAGAAGCGGACAGATTCCGCGCGATAACGGTTTACGGTCACTCCGGCGGCCGTGGCAGAGACATGGAGCATGGGGGGCGCAAGCGGCAAAAAAGACCCGATTGCAGGTGCCCGCAGGGGCCTTCGTTTCGCGCGCAGTTCCGGAGATGGGTAGAATGTAGGTGAGGAGCGTCACGCTGTCAATCTCTCCTATTTCGAATTGAATGGCGGAGGAAATCCTTACTTGCCAGGCTTTTCTCCTCCAGAAGCCGTAGTGCACGGCGTGATGGCCTTCCTCGTTGTGTAGATTGCATAAATTTTATCCGGTGCATCGCCGGCGGCCGCCCAGCGTGCTTCACATAAGTTAGGTCTTGTCGGGGAACAGGAGCGCGGCGTGCCTCGTTATTTAGGCGACGGAGGCGGCTTCAACGCAGGAGAATACCAAATGAAGCATCTTCTGATGGCGAGCACGGCTGCAGCGTTTCTGGCGAGCGGCTATGCCATGGCCCAGGACGCGACGCTGACCATCGAGCCGGCGCATCGCACCATCATCAAGCAGTACATCGTAAAAGAGCATGTCCGCCCGGCGACCATCCATGAGACGGTCGCGGTCGGCACGGTGCTTCCTGGCGACGTGGCTCTTCAGCCGGTGCCAAGCGCGTGGTCGAGTTCAATTCCGGAAGTGAGCAGCTACGAGTACGTCGACTGGAATGGCAAAGTGGTTTTCGTCGAGCCGAAGACCCGCAAGGTCGTATCGATCGTCGACTAAAGACTGCGAGCCTTGACTCTTCCAACGGCCCGGCGCCCGCCGGGCCGTATTCTTTTCAGGCGGCGCGGAAGCGGATCGGCACGCGCTTGGGGCCGCTGACGAACACCGCTTGCGAATTGCGGGGCTCGCCCGCGCATTCGACGGACGCCAGCCGCGGCAGCAGTTCCTCGAACAGAATGCGCATCTCCATTTTGGCCAGATGCTGGCCGAGGCAGAGATGTGCACCGTAACCGAACGAGACATGGCGGTTCGGGCTGCGGTCGGAGCGGAAGACGTATGGGTCTTCGAACACCTCTTCGTCGCGATTGCCGGAGGCGTAGCACAACATCATCCAGTCGCCCTTCGCGATCTTGCGGCCACGCAGCTCGGTGTCGGCTGTGGCCGAACGCATGAAGTGCTTCACCGGCGTGGTCCAGCGCACCGCTTCATCGACCAGCCCCGCGATGAGAGCCGGATTGGACTTCACCTTCGCGAACTCCGCAGGATTTTCGGCGAGCGCCCACATCGCGCCCGCGGTTGACGATGACGTGGTGTCGTGGCCGGCTGTGGCGACGATGACGTAGTACGACAACGCCTCGAATTCGGAGATCGGCGCGCCGTCGATCTGGCCGTCGGCGATGACGGTGGCGAGGTCGTCGCGCGGATCCGCGCGCCGCGCGGCGGTGATCTTGGCGAAGTACTGATAAAAATCCATCAGCACGGCCTGCACCGCTTCCGTCATCTTCGCCGGATCGGGTGTTTCCACCTTGCGGCCGAGATCGGGATCGGTCGAGCCGAACAATTCTTGGGTCAGCATCAGCATGCGCGGCTCGTCTTCCGCCGGCACG
>DASXGS010000252.1:0-1961 GCA_036488975.1 Rhizomicrobium sp.
TTTTCCGGGCTGATGATGCAGCAGGTGCGTACGTTGCCAAAATGTGCGTTGCCCCAGTCGTGAATCGCACGCACCGCTTCGGTGGCGTACCCCTTGCCATGGAAGGCAGGAGAAACGATCCAGCCGGCTTCCGGCATGCCGTCCAGCGAGGGGCTGATCCCGCGGTGCAAATCGGCGAAACCGATTTCACCGATGAAGCGGCCGGTGTCTTTTTCTTCCACCAACCAGTAGCCGTAGCCTTTAACCGCCCAGTGCCCGTGTGCGCGCAGGTATCGGCTCCAGCATTCTTCCGGCGTCTGCGGCACGCCCACCGTGTAACGCACCACGACCAGATCGGCCCACAGCGCATTGTACGCCTCGATGTCTTCGAGCCGGTGTTCGCGCAAGCGCAAGCGCGTTGTTTCGATGGTTGGGATCTTGGAGTCCATTCTTATTCTACTGGTGCGAAGCGGCCGGATTCGGAGTCCAGCACTTCCAGTTGTCCCTCCGCAATGCCGAAGCGTGCGCCGTACAGGGAGAGCGCCCCGGCACGCACGCGCTCGGCGACAAAGGGGAAGGTCATCAGCCGCTCGAGCGAGAGGCGAACGGCATCGCGCTCCATGGCGACGTGACGTGCCTCATGATCTTCCAGATGTGCGGAACGCGCGAGCGCCGGTTCAAGCAGATCGATCCATGCGCTGAGAAACGGGATGTTTTCGGCAATGCGGTTGTCCAGCGCCGCGGCGATGCCGCCGCATTGTGCGTGGCCCATCACCAGAATGCCGCGCAGCGGCAGCTGCAGCACGGCAAAGGCGATGGCCGCGCTGGTGCCATGATGGGTGGATTCCTCCGGTTCATACGGTGGCACGATGGCGGCCACATTGCGGATGACAAACAGCTCGCCCGGACGCGCGCTGAAAATGGTCGCGGGATCGGCACGGCTATCGCTGCAGGCGATGACGAGAAATTCCGGCCGCTGTCCTTTGTTCGCCAGCTCGGCATAGTGCGCCCGCTCCTCCGGCCAGCGTGTGCGCCGGAATTCCCGATAGCCGTCGATGAGACGGTCCATCATGGCTCTCGATACAGCACGACGGTGGGATGCTCTTTGTAAACGACGCGTCCCACTTCCGCGAAACCGAATTTGCGCGCGAGCTTCAGCGACGGCTCGTTTTCATGCCCGATAATGGCGGAGAAGCGCACGCGACCGAAACGCTTCTCACCCCATACAATTGCAGCTGCCACGGCTTCGGTCGCATAGCCGCGGCCGTGCACGGAGGGGGAAAATGACCAACCCATTTCCGGCACAGGCAGCGGTGGGTTGATTGCGCGTTTTGCACTGAGGAAACCCAGCTCGCCGACAAATCGCCCGCTGGCCTTTTCTTCCGCGGCCCAGAAGCCGAAGCCGTTCACTTCCCACGCGCCGAAGCTGCGCAGGAACTTCGCCCAAGCGTCCTCTTCCGTCATCGGCTGCATGCCCATCAGCCGCACGGTGCGCGGATCGCTCCACAGTTCCAGCACGGCGGAAAAATCCTCGCGCCGCAGCCCGCGCAAACTGAGCCGTTCGGTTTCGAGTGTGGGAACGTCCATGTTCGTCAGTTTAACGGCATCGGGCCGAAGAAATACAGCGACCAAGCCCAGAGACCGGCGAGCACCAGCGCGTGCCACCATTTAGCACGCGTGAACACGAGCGTCAGACTGAGGAAACACTCGGCGGCGTTTGCAAGCATCGGGAGAGTGCCGCTGTGGAGGAATTGCAGGGCAAATCCGGATAGCGCAAAGGCCTTTATCCAATTCAACAGATTGAGTGCGTGCAGCGCGGCGGAGAAGCCCCAGAAGCGTTTCCGGTTGTCGATGTAATAGCGCCCGAGATCGACATCGCCGTCCGCCGCATCGTCGGGAAGCGCCGCCGCGCACATCAGATACAGGAGCGCAAATGCCACAGCGCTCGGGTACCACGTGAAAATGGTCAGGTTGGTCTCGCC